>JAIUOE010000006.1 GCA_020161395.1 Bacteroidota bacterium | reverse complement strand
TAGTTGTTATCTGGTTACTAATTGTGTTTTGAAGACCCGGATCATTAAAAAACTCATTATACAGTTCATCATGAATTGCGATTGCATCTATGTAAGTAGTCACTTTATCCTCATATCGGATACCAACCTCAACGACCTTGCCAACAATGTCTGAAGCATATTCTCTAAAATGAAAAGCTGTATCAGTTAAGGTTACCCACTCCATGTTTGTTGATGATAGATCCCCTTTTCTGACTACCATTTCTATTAATCTGGCTGGGATACTTTCCATGTTGTTACTATTGGTAATCGAATTTGAATTTAGCTGAGGATTAAAAACACTACCTGATTCTTGTGATGCCGATGCAGGAACAATTTTCAGTTGCACTCTTAGTATAACGGTTGTATCATGCAGTGTGGTCGGTTCTATCATCGTGCGAAGTGAGATGTAGTGCTGTTCACTGGTGTTTGTGAAGTGAATTCTGTTCACTTTACCATATAACATATAATATTTCACTATATCTTCTTTCGAGGAAGGAACTGCTTTTCGGACATCGTATGAAAACGGGGATACTGTGATTGTAGTATCAACCCCGGTCACCATAGTCCCAACCCAGGAAGGTTTCAAGCCAGGGTGTGAATTCATAAACCAGACACTTGATTGGAACTTCGTACCAAATCCAAAATTGTAATCCTCAGTAAGGCTGAAATAACTTTGTCCTCCAACCTGGAAAGGATAATTATCCCTGTCCTGTCCCTGGGCTTTTAGGTATTTTCCGGTTTCAATTCCTAATAATTCAGGAGCAAAGGAGCTCCACTCGAGGTGCATATCGAGTATTTTTCGAATACGATTGTAGTCACCGGGTTTTGTGCTAATCGTATCCGCCCAAGAAACTGAGTGAGTAATCCCAAGAGAATCCATCATTATACTTATCTCTTTGGTGCTGAGTTGAAGATCTTGAGGGTCGAATGGTTGTCCCCAATCGTAGGGAGGGATTCTGTAGTTTACATATCCGTCAAAGAAGGAGATGTAAGGAAATATTGTTTTCCCCATTTGACAAAATATATGGGGGGACACTAATATAAAAAAGAATAAAAATAATGTTAGTTTTTTCATTGTGTTCCTAAAATAAATTTATAAACATTCTAATTGATTTACTAAATATTTGTTTATTTATTCAGGCTGTTCATTGAAAGAACTGCCCTGTACAGCTCTTAAAGGAGGGGAATATGGAAGAAAATATCCGAATGTGGTTTTTTCCTGCACGCTTCGAGTCGTCCTTCCAAAGGGGATTTAATTTTGGGATCGTTATTCAATCCCTGGTTTTTCTGTTTTTTTCTCTGCTGTTGTTTCTCCTCCCGGGGTAGTACAATGTTAGTACTTTTGTCTCCCGTTTATGTGTTTCTGTAGTTTAACTCTATTCTCTTAAGCAAATAGTGTGCCAAATGATTTTTCTTTTAATATTCCTGTTTTTGGAAGTATTGAAAAGACCGTTTTCCCCATTTTTAGTAAAAACCTGCGTGTTTTTCCAATATTTGAGAAGGGTTTTAGTTTATGATTACCGAATCACCGGGGATAAAGGAAAGAAAAAAATAATAAAAAGCTGCCACCATTTCTGATGACAGCTTTAAATCCACAATTATTCGAATGTCAACTTATAACAATAAGTCAAAACTCATAAATAACTATCTGTTCATGCAATCGCAGTGACCACATTCCATTGGAAGGTTGTCGGAGGTTTTGATGAATTCAGCGATTGAATCGACAACATATTCCATCATTTCCTTTGTAAGTTCAGGATAGATAGGAACAGCAAATGAATCGGTAGCTGCACAGTTGGCAACGGGATATTCCGCATCCTTCGCACCGAGGTGAGCAAAACACTCCTGACGGTGGAACGGAACAGGATAATAAACTTCGTTACCAATTCCCTTTTCTGTCAGGAAAGCTCTCAGCGCATTTCTTCTCTCGACACGGAGCACATACTGGTTGTAGATGTGGTAGTTAACCAAATCCGAACCTTCATAAACCGCTTTTGGAATGAGGACTTTGTTTTTGTCGTCAAATTTGATTCTGCCTGCTTCTTCTGCAAGACCGGCTTCAATAAGAAGTTTTGTGTAATAAGCGGCGTTTTCGCGTCTTTTTGCCGACCAGTCGTTCAGATGTGGAAGTTTAACGGAGAGAACTGCTGCCTGAATGGAATCCAAACGGAAGTTTCCGCCTATTACCTTGTGGTAATATTTTGGTTTTCCGCCATGGACTCTCATGATTCTGATTGTCTCAATGAGGTTATCATCGTTGGTAACTACAAGTCCACCGTCGCCAAAACAACCGAGGTTTTTGCTCGGGAAAAATGAGAAACAGCCGATATCGCCGATATTTCCAACCTGTCTTCCGTCTTTATACTGAACGGAGATTGCCTGAGCTCCATCTTCGATAACACGGAGACCGTGTTTTTTGGCAATTGCCATAATCGGCTCCATATCCGCTGACTGACCATAAAGGTGAACAGGGATGATGGCTTTTGTTTTGGAAGTGATTTTTGCTTCAATCTGTGAAGGATCGATATTGAATGTTACAGGATCGGAATCAACGAACACAGGAACTGCATTCAGTCTGGCTACAACTCCGGCAGTAGCAAAGAAAGAGTATGTAGGCATGATAACTTCATCATCCTTGCCAACACCAATCGCCATAAGGGCAAGCAGAAGTGCATCTGTTCCCGATGAAACACCCACGGCATATTTGCAGCCGAGGAACTGAGTCATCTCTTCTTCAAGTTTTTTTACTGCGGGACCCATAATATATGCGGTCGATTCGGCAACACCAATAAGAGCAGCATCCAACTCATCTTTCATTGAGAGGTACTGCGATTTAAGATCTAACAATGGTACTTTCATTATTCTACTTCTTTCACTCTGTCGTTTTCAAATTTATATTTTTTACCCGATTTTTCGCAGAAAGCCTCGCCGTTTTCATCAAATTTGAGGCGGACTCCCGCTTCGCTCATCCATCCGATAATTCTTGCCGGATTACCAACAACCAGCGCGAAATCAGGAACATCTTTTGTTACTACACTTCCCGCACCTACAAATGCAAATCTGCCGATGGTATGTCCGCAAACTATTGTGGAATTGGCGCCAAGAGAAGCACCTTCTTTTACCAGAGTCTTAATGTAATATGCTGCTCCAACCTGCGGGTATTTGCTTCGTGGATCGAGAATATTTGTAAACACCATTGAGGGACCACAGAAAACATAGTCTTCAAGCGTAACACCCTCATAGACAGATACATTATTCTGGATTTTTACATAATTACCGATGGTCACATTGTTTCCGATGTTCACATTCTGTCCGCAGATAACTTTTTTGCCAAGTTTTGAGCCGGACTGTACATGAGCGAAATGCCAAATCTTTGTGCCTTCGCCAATTTCAACGCCATCATCAACCACGGCGTGTTTATCTACATAGTAGTTTTTTTCTTCACTCATTCTGATAACCTTTCTTGAGCTTGTTCAAGAATTTTTAATACTTCAAGTGCATGGACTCCATCCGAGAAAGGGGTTTTGCCTGTTAACACACACTCGTAGAAATGTTTCTGTTCTTCCGCAAGGGGCGGCTTGTTTTCATATTGGACAACTTCAAAAGACTGATCAAAAGCCTCAAGTTGACCGTTTACTTTTTTAAATCCTTTTTTATAGAATTTCAATTTGTTGTCAGGAAGACTGTCTTCAAAGACAAACATCCCTTCACTTCCGATAACAACCAGTCTCTGCTCTTTAAAGGGGTGGAGCCAGCTCACGAAAATGTGGACTGATATGTTACCGGGATATTTCAGAAATGTAACCGTGGAATCTTCGATGTTGGGTTGTATAACCGCTGAACCCTGTGCATACACATTTACGGGGTTCGTACCGATAATAAACTGGATAATTGCGATATCGTGAGGCGCAAAACTCCACAGAGCATTCTCTTCCGAGCGAATTTTGCCAAGGTTAAGACGGTTGCTGTAAATGTACTGAAGTTCTCCGAGTTCCTTGCCGACAGCATTTTTAATGTGTTTTACGGCCTCATGATACAATAAAACATGACCAACCATCAGCCTGACATTGTTTTTCGCAGCTATGTGGACAAGGTTTTCTGCTTCTTTTGAATAAAGGGTGATTGGTTTTTCTACAAGGACATGCTTTCCTGCTTCGAGGAGGCCCTTGGCAACAAAATAGTGGGTTTGTGCGGGTGTGGCTACTATTGCAGCAGTTATCGTTTCATCGTTAAGTATCTCTTCGAGTGTATCAACAACTCTGATTTTGTCCGAGATTGCTGATACTGTTGCGCGGGTTTTAAGACCCGGATCATATACTGTTATATTCTCATGGGGAAGTAAAGACGCTGCTGTTTTTAAATGATTTTTACCCCAGTTACCTACCCCTAATACGGCAAGCTTTATTTGACTGTAATCCATTTTTAATCCGGTTTATATAGTTGGAATTTGTGTCGCAAAATTATTACAATTCCGCTTTTAAATTTACTGTCATTTTATCTAACATCATATATTTCATGATATTTTTTTTCAAGTTGAGCTAAAAGATATTTTCTGTCAATATCGCGATAAAACCACAGAGCACACAGAGAGCACAGAGAATCTTTTAAAATATCTGCGGTATCCGTGAAAAATCCGTGATATCCGTGGAACCATTCTCTTTGCATTCCATGACTATTCTTTGACAAACTCATAACTCATAATTAATAACTCATAACTAAAACTTATTTATTCAAAATCATTTTACGGGTTTCTCTGAAGTTATTCACGGTCATCGTGTAAAAATAGACACCGCTCCCAAGTTTACCCGCATCGAACTTAACTTCATAAGTACCCGCAGGTTTGAATTCATCAACCAGGGTTGTAACAACTCTGCCCAAAACATCGTAAACTGTAATGTTTACCTTGCCGGCTTCCTTAACCGAATACTGAAGATTGGTTGAAGGATTGAACGGATTCGGGTAGTTCTGTCCCAACTTATAGTTTTCGGGAGAAAGAGAACTGAGATTTATCTCTTTTACACTCGTGAGGGTGTAGTCAAACTGATAAAGTTCAACGCCTTCAACATTTCCGTTGCCATTACCGGCAGGAACCTGATTTTGAAGTGCACCTGCATCCTGAGTGCCGTATTGAAGTACTGCTATGTAAAGCTTTGAGGGAGTATATCCAAATTCCGCCTGAACATTTACAAGACCCTCAAGTGTCTGACCCGTGGCTTTACCCGGATTTGATGAAGCATCAAACCATGCAGTGTAGTTGTTTGTACTTTCGTTTGCAAGGAAAAGGGACCATCCGGGGACAGTTCCACCCTTTGCCCACATTGCGGGAACGGGATTTCTGAGTGAATCTGTAATCAGGATGAAGACATCTTTACCTTGCGTCGGAGCTGCCTGAGTTGCTACATACAGGTTGCCGTTGTTCCAGCCAAGGTAGAGATTTGCTCCATTGTTCGAACCAACGCTCACAGCCTGCTGGTCGAGGGTGCCGTCCATTACAAAGTTGCTGCCGCCACTTCCACCACCGAAATTAATTTTGAAATCCTGACCGTTGTTGTTGTTCCAGGTGTTGTCGTTGTAATGAATTACAAATGCAACTCCGTCAACAGTCTGTGCGGAATTGTTAAATGGTCCGATTTTTATTGTCAGCAAACTGTCGGTCGATGGTCCTGACATGACAGTCTCGACTGCAGGACCTGATCCGCCAAAAAGTGTGGTTCCTGCAGGCCAGTAAGCCTGATTAGGAGTTGTCCAGTTCGAGCCCTGAGGGTTCACACCCCAGTGCAGTTTTGCTCCCTGAACCGCTTTGGTAATGGTTACAGTGATAGTGTCGTTTTTGGTTGGTGCGGAAGGCATCCAGGTAACAGTACTTACGCCTGTACCACCGCCACCGCCGGGAGTGTATGCGCCCACCCAGACATGCTGGATGGCTGTGCTTTTTACATTATTGTTGCTGTCTATTGCTTCCACATAATAGTCAACCAGTTTATTTGACAAGCCTGCTATGGTTGCCGAATATTCCTTTGCTTTCACAACAGGCTGAGGATTTGTGAGGGATATCTTTGTGGTTCCCGGCATATCCACTACAGTCCAGGTTCCAACTTCCGCACCACCAGCATAGGTTTCGTTATCGGTAGTTAAGGGCGAGTTGACACCATCGAGGTCCTGACGGTAATAAAGTTTAACCGACTTTAAGCCTTTTACATCATAGGCATAAGTCCATACTTTGAAATCTGACGGCTGTTGCTGGTTCCACTCTGTTGCACCCGGATTATATGGTTCTCTCTGAGGAATAAATACGGTAGGAGGTGTGTTGTCCTGTGCACCGGCAATAACAGAATTCGCAAAATTCACTGCCTGATTGGCACCGCGGGTGGGATTTGAATCCCAAATACCGCCCAGTGAGCCATCCCAGTACCAGTAATCCGATGCCTCACTAACCAGAAGGTATTTCCAGGCATTCAGGGTGTTGGTTGCATTCGGATTCACATTGTCTGCCATCGCAACATGATTTTGAGCGGCAGTGAGAACTCCCCAACTGTTTATGTCGGGACTGTAACCGTCAGTTCCGGGATCGCCGAGCCATTTTTTGAATTCCGGATCACCGTTGTCTGCACCTGACCAGCTTCCCGATTCTACATGAATTGGTGCATTCTGATCGGGCGGGAACATCTCAAGATAATCTTCGATTGTGGTGCAAACGAATCTGGAAGGATTAGCCTGAAGCCAGTTAACAAAATTCTGGAAATTTGAGCCATAATATGAATCGGTTCCACCGCCGTAGTTGTCACCGTCATGGTGAAGGACGATCAGAATCGGTTTTGTCGGATCGGTATTATACTGTTCAAACTGACTCATGACCGACTCGTAATTCAAAGCGCCAAATCCGCCTCTTCCGTCTTCATTTCCGAGATACCGGGAGGCGGGTACGGCTATAATTCTCGATTTTTGTCCTGTTGATGGGTCAACATACTCGACGAAATGAGGCCTGTGCCCCCATGCAGCAGATACTTTTGTAGGCGCCCAGATATTCTGAAGTGCCAGCCAGTCATTCGGGTTTGCATTCAGAACATCAGCTTTGTTTGGCTCATAGATGTTTCCACCTGTATTGAAAGGATACCCCTGAGCGGTGCGGTCAAAGTGGACATTGTCAACCAGCACCCAGTTCAATCCCTCATCCGCCAGAGCTGGAATCATCCTGTTCACAAAAGCATTCTCTGGCGGAAAGATACCTTTGGAGTAACCTCCGGGGAAGTTTTGCGAAAAAATTGTTTTGTGCCACTGGAGTTGTTTTCTTATGTCTTTGTAGTCAATCAAGCCCATCAGGGGATGGAAATAGCCAAAACCAACCATGTCCAGCCTTGGATTACCAAGAGAAGTGGTTTGGTTTTTGATGAAATTCCAACTCGATTTCCAGTTTGAAAAATTTCCGTTACCGTTTGCTTCGAGTGCGTTCAGATTTTCAATGAGTGACCCTGAGAAGCTAACCTGTGCACCAAAATGAGGCATATTGGCAGCAATTCCCTTTTGAACTGCGTTTTTGGGCCAGGAAGTGTAGGGTCCAATCCTCTGATTGTGAATATCTGTAACCGAGAAGGGATAGCGACCATTTGCATCGGTTTGGACGACACTTTCATAGGGCCAATAAATTGGCTGGTGCATGTGCCAAAGAAATGCAATATAGATCGGTGGATTTACCTGGGGTTTATTATTCTCATTTTGTGCATTCCCATTAGTGCCTAAGAGTAGAATCAGAACCAAAGATAACCATAAAGAGCTTTTTAGGTTTGTCTTAAACATAACTAACTACCTGTGGATTGTTAAGCTCAGCAAAAAAGTTCAATCTCTTTTTTAGCTGACAATAGATGAATAGATTAATTTTTATTAAATATCAGCCTTAAAAATACAAAAAAAAGAGAAAAAAGGATGTGATATGAATTTTTCTTAACTTTATTTTGGAAAAACGGTAAAATTTCTTCTCTATCCTGGTAGTGATTGATAATAACAAAAAAAGGCAAAATAAATGTCATTAAGGTTCATGCATTTTTCAGATTCGCACCTGGGGTTTATTGATTATTCCTCCGACGACCAGGCTGTTCTAAAGGAAAGAGAAGCGGATGCTTATAAAGCTGTAGCGGCTGTCGTTGACCATGCACTGGCCACAAAACCGGACTTTGTAATCCACACAGGGGACTTTTTTCACCGCCCTTCACCTTACAACAAGGCAATGGTCGAAGCAGGCAGACAATTCAAACGGTTATCCGATGCCGGAATTCCATTTTACATGATAGCCGGGAATCATGATCTCCCAAGATCAGAGGATACACAGGCGATACATGCCCTGTATAATATGTTTGACGGGTGCAAAATCTTCTACGACCAGAAATATTCCACTCTGGACTGCGGCGATTTCATCCTGCATGCACTCCCGCACATCACTTTTGACAGTGACCATAACGAAGAGATTCAAAAAATCTCTGTCACCGACACTTCGAAACCTAATATTCTTATGATGCACCTTTCAATGCCGGTTTCAATCTACAAGGAAGAGGAACCCGGTGGAGGTCTTTTCCCCGCTGACCGGCTTGAAATACTGAAAGATTTTGACTATGTCGCTCTCGGTCACTGGCATCGCTTTAACCACATGAAAAACTACGGTAATGTCTGCTACTCAGGTTCAACTGAGCGAATAAATGCCGGCGAAGCAGACCACGACAAAGGTTTCGTTGAGGTAACTCTGAACGGCAAAGTTCCCGAAATAAGATTCGTGAAGATTGAAACGAGACGGTATCTGAACATCACCGTTAAAAATTGCGATACGAAATCCACTGAGGAGATTACAGGTGAAATCACCAAAGCTGTAAACAGGGATGACCTCTCCGAAGCGATTGTCAAGGTAATACTTGAAGATTTACGAGATAACCAGTCATTTGATTTTATGAGAGAAAACATCGAAGAACTGACGGGGAAATGCCTCGTACTCAGATTAATTAAAAGGAAAAAAGGGGAAGAACCGATAGAATTCGAGTCCGGAGGCGAATCCCTTCTTGAAAGATTGATCGGAGATATCCGTGCGGGATTCCCTGATCCCGAAGATTTTAACAAATTTAGAGAAGAAGCAACTCAACTTTTTGATGACTTATTACAGGTGGACAATAATGCTAATCAATAAATTAAAACTGAAAAATTTTAAGCAGTACAAAGACGAAATCATCAATTTCCCGACTGGACTTACCGGTCTCGTTGGTAGAAATGGTGCCGGGAAGTCGACTGTATTCGATGCCATCTCATTCGCACTTTTCGGACCTCTGAAGGGTGTTAATTTGTCCCAACTCAAAAATGATAACGCCCCTGCTTCCGAACCTGTGGAAGTTGAACTTGAGTTTATCGAAAGAAATAAAGAATATGTTGTAAAAAGAGCTTTGAGGGGGGTTGCTCAAACAACAAAAGTTGGCTTGTACAGGGTGGATCAACAAAACATCGTAGCCCTGGCTGAGAACGCCACCGAGGTAGCCAAAGAGCTCTACAAAATAATCAAGCTTGATAAAGACAGCTTTGTAAACTCCTTCTTTGCGAAGCAAAAGGAAACCGCAGGGCTTCTTGCATCCACACCAGCTGAAAGAGTAATAGAGATCAGAAAAATGCTCGGTTTCGACAGACTTGATGCTATCAGTAAAACTGCCGGCAATAAACTAAAAACACTCAAATATGAGATGGAAGCGGCTGCAAGTCTCCTTCTGGATGATCAAAGAATCGCTGATCTTAATGAGCTGATACAGGAAAAGAAAAACGAGCTTGCGGCGCTTACCCAAGAGCACAATCAACTTAAACAATCTGTTGATGCAAAATTAACTGAAAAAGGATTACAGCAACGAAAGGTTGACGGACTCCGTATACTGCAGGAAAAACATAATGAGCTTGAAAAAGAAATTGCGACTATAAAGACCGCCATCTCGAAAACAGAAGAATCAATTTCTTCAACCGAAACCGAGATTTCCCGTTTGATAACCCTCGAATTAGAGGCAGAAAGACTTTCACCCATAGTCGAACTGCTTCATAAACTGAAGACGCAACAGGCAGAAATGCAAACAAAAAAGGAAAATGCAGCCCTCTATGGGAGCATCTTTTCTAATAAAACCAAAGCGGAAACCGAACTCGCCAGCATCGAGGAACAGATTGCAAGACTCTCTGCCACAATCGCGACCATGGAGAATGCACCAAATGACCTGCAACTGAAAACTGTGATTAAGGAGGGGTTCGAAAGAGAAGAGAGTCTCTTAAATGCCAATGCTCTCGATCTCGGGAAGGAAATTGCCGGATATGATGCACGCCTTAAGCAGACAATTAAGCGATTAAAGCATGTCGAAGGACTTGATGCAGCAGGTACATGCCCCGAGTGTGAAAGAGAGCTCGGCACACAAAAACCGGTACTCATAAAAAAATACAAAGCCGAAATTGCTGAGCTTAATGCGTTGATCGCAGAGATCGGTGAGAGAGAATCCCAAGTTAAAAAGAATCTGTCGGAGAAACGGGCAGAAGTAAAAAAACTTCAGGACGAAATTGCTGACTTGGGCAAAACCATCGTGAAACTCGAAAACGACAGGGCACAGTTGACAACTCTGTCTGGAAATCGTGAAAAAACAATTGCCAAAATATCGTCTGCAGAACGGGATTTGAGTGCAGTAGGTCCAAGAGATTTTGACAAAGAAGCTTTCACAATTCTCGGAGAGGAGGTAAAATCAGCCGAAATAAAGAATGATGAATACCAGAAAATGCTTGGTGAAATTGGTACCCTGCCTGCTCAGGAGAAACATCTTTCTGACTACACCGCAACCCTCAATGAATCGAAGGAGAAGCTCTCGACTAAACAGAACAATTTAGTCGAACTGAATTTTAATGTGGATGAACTTACCACAGCAGATTCTTTGCTGAAACAGAAACAGCAGGAGCACCTTGATCTGGTGGGTGCTGCACACAAGGCTGAATTGGAACTCAATACGATAAAAAGTGAGGTTTCATCCGCAGAAGCAGCATTACATGAAAATGACGAGCGGAAAGGTTCTTTCGAACAACTTCGGACCGGAGTTGAGAAATATAAAATCTTCAAGGAAATTATCGATAATTTTAAGGCGAGAATAACCTCGGAAGCAATTCCCAAGATTTCTCAGGAAGCCAACAGACTTTTTGTAGAAATTACAAAGGAAAGATACAATGGATTGCACATTGATACTGAAAACTACGATATCAAAGTCATGAGGGATGACAAGGAGGCACTAATTGAGACTCTATCGGGTGGTGAAAAAGACCTCGCCGCTGTCTGCCTCAGAATTGCTGTCAGCCGTCACATAATTAACATGAGTGGTGCCGGCAACATGGGATTCCTTGCACTTGACGAGGTTTTTGGATCACAGGATGAAGGCAGAAGAGCGGATTTGATGTTTGCCCTTTCGAAAATTTCCGACTGGTTTAAACAGGTATTTATTGTAGCCCACAACCAGGATGTCGAAGAGGCCTTTCCAAATAAAATGATTATTTCGAAGAAAGGGTTGTACAGCGCAATTGACTGCAAATTTGCCTCTTCATCTCAATAAAAAATTTTCTCCAGTTCAGAATGGTCACCGGTTTTTCCTAGGGCAAGGATAAGCTTAATCCTTGCCTTCTGACCGTTTAGATACTCTGCAAATATTACTCCTGCCTCCCGCAGCCACTTCCCCGCTCCCGGATAACTGTAAACATCATCCGTTTCACCTGCAGGACATCGGGAAACAAGAACAACCGGTATCCCCTTCTCAAGAAGATATTCGATTCCCTCAAATACAGCCGGAGGTACATTCCCCACTCCCAAAGCTTCCACTACCAGTCCGTCAACACCGCTGTCGGCTGAATATCTGAAAAACCTGGCATCCATACCGGCATAACACTTCAATAAATCAACATTGGAATTAATTTTCCCTGTCTTTATCGTCTCAAGCCTTCTTGGTGTCCGGTTAAAAATCACCCTTCCTCTGTCAACAAAACCGAGACTGCCAAAATCGAGTGATGCAAATGTCTCTTTATCTTCCGTATGCGTTTTGGTCACCTCGCTTGCGGCATTGATTTCACCATTTAAACATACAAGAACCCCCATGTCACGACTGTTTCTGTTCAAACAAGTATAAATGGAATCAATCAGATTTTGAGGTCCATCCCAGTCGGGATCGGAACTGTTCTTCATTGAACCTGTAAGAACAACAGGAATGTGTGTCTCAAGATAAAGATCGAGAAAATATGCCGTTTCCTCAAGTGTATCGGTTCCATGAGTGATGATGATACCATCGAAATTCTCGTCATCGATCATCCCCTGCACAGTAAGTGCAAGTTCAAACATCAGTTCGGGAGTCATGTGAGGACCCGGATATTTCCCGAAATCGTAAAAATCGATCTCTGCCAAAGAGCCCAGTTCGGGAATCATTTCAATAATATCTCCACCGGTAAGATGTGGAACTGCACCGCCTGTTTCCGCATCAACTTTCATTGATATGGTCCCGCCGGTAAAAACGATCATTATTTTTTTCATATCTTGAGCGCCAAATTTTAATTATATTGCATAGCAAAATACGCATTTTTCAAGCATAAACTGACTTAGTCCCGTTGATTAAATCGCCCGAGAAGGGCAGAACAAGTACGGTCTCCGTACACAGAGGTTACCATGTTACATGTAGTTGATGTTGAACTTACTCCAAATCCACACGCAATTAAATTTGTTCTAAATCAAAAACTGCTCCACTTCACTTCGAGACAATACAGCACTCCACAGGATGCCGAACAGGATCTGCTGGCTAAAGGTATCTTCGAACTTGAGGGTGTCGCGTCCGTATTCTATATGGACAAATTCATAACTATTGAGAAGAAACAGGGATATGACTGGGGAAAAATCCAGAGACCTTTCCTGATGTTTTTAAGCAAATTCGATGAAAAACTGATTCCCGAGGAAGCTACCCCTGAAGGAATGGATGAAAATACCAGCGAACTCCTTAAGCAAATATCCGATGTATTGAATAAGAAAGTCGTCCCCGCCCTTGCCTACGACGGTGGCGGTCTCGAAATCCTCGGACTCGAAGGATACTCCCTCAAAGTCAGATATCAAGGCGCCTGCGGAAGTTGTCCGAGTGCACAAAGAGGCACCCTCTCCGCGATCGAAAGCCTCCTCAAAAGAGATGTGCATCCGGCTTTGGAGGTAATTCCGGACTGAGTTAATTATGAGTTATGAATTATGAGTTATTAATTTTCACCTGAATAAACCGGGGAATTTTTTTGTGGAAAGTTTTCACCCTCCAGTGAGCTCCAACTCATAATTCATAACTCAAAACTAATAATTAATTCTGTTTATTTAGCCAAAACCAACTTCCTGACCATCCTTTCCTTTCCTGCAAATAGTGCATAGCTGTAAACTCCTGAAGAGAGAGTGCTGCCGTCAAAAAGTATCCGGTGTTTACCGGGAGTTTTTACCCCTTCACGGAGTGTCGCAACTTTTGTACCATCAACAGCGAATACTTTTAAAACCACTTCCGCAGTCTCTGTTAAAGTGTATTCTATAACTGTTACCGGATTGAACGGATTGGGATAATTTTGTGAAAGGGTGAACCCTGAGGGTTGCCCTTCATCATCCTTCAGGGAAGTGGTGGAACCGGTACTTTTGAACACCTTTCCATCGGTCGAACCGGCAAAAATATTCCCCGAGGGATTGAATGCAAGTGCCGGAATACCGGTTGTATTCAGACCCGAAGAGACCTCTGTCCAGTTCTCCCCCTGATCCTTTGACCTGAAAACTCCTCCATCATATGTACCCGCATACAGGTGGCCTACCGCATTGATCGCGAGTGATACAACATTAAGATTGGTCAATCCGTTGTTAACCGGGACCCATAACAGCCCGCTGTTCGTGGAGCGATAGACTCCGTTACCATAGGTTCCGGCATATATGTAGCCGATGTTGTTGCTCACGATTTCCTCTACGGTTGTTCCCTGCATCCCTGTATTAAAAACAAACCAGGTAGCTCCTCTGTTTGATGACCTGTAGAGGTTGCCTCCTCCCGCATAGATAAAGCCAAAATTGTCACAATGAAGGGTTTTAACATTGAAAACGGAGAGACCTGAAAAGGTAAAAGAACTTCCATTATTCGTTGACCTGAATACTCCACCCCCCTCCGTGCCGACATATATATAGTTGCTGTCGTCGAAATCGATAGCCCTTACATAAGGTGTAGATAGGCTGTTACCTATATCCGTCCACGATGCTCCCTGGTTGGTGGAGCGGAAGAGACTTGATGATCCTGCAAACAAATCGCCATTACTTCCCCCCATTGCTACCACTTTTATTGTGGATGAGGTAAGTCCGGTGTTTGCAAGTGACCATGTAAGTCCGTCATTGGTCGATTTAAATACGCCGCTTCCTGCTGCAGCAAATTCGGTACCGACGAAGAGAGTACCACCCGGCGAGATGGCGATTGAATTGATCGATCCGGTGGCGGGGAGTTGAGTTTGGATCCAGAATCCTTGTGCACTACAAGCAAAGGTGAGTAAAATCGCGAAAATAAATGTTCTTTTCATGGCGATCTCTGTTTTATGTCGTTCAAGGTAAAAAGATAAATTCCTCACACCTTAAACATGTCAAAAAAAATCACCAAAAGCAATAGATGCTCAAAAAAAAAAGCTGCCCCGTTTCCGAGGCAGCTTAAAAAGACAGCACAAACTATTTACAATTCAGCTCATAGTTCATACCTCATAGCTATTAAAAGGTGTATCTTACACCAAGTTGCATAGCCCAGCGGCTGTTTACATCACTTGCTGCCCAGGGAACATTGGTAGTTGGAGCAGAGAATGAATAAACAGGTTTTCCACCGACACTTCTGTTAACCATTCTTACAACATTCGAAGTTGAGAAGATTGATTCATCATATCCCCAGTCGCTGTTGAGCAGATTGAGAACATTGAGGATGTCGAGGGTAATTGTGAATTTATGATTCATGATGCTTGGGATTTCCTGAGCAAGTCTGAGATCAAAAATGTCTCTCCACGGGTTGCGGGCGCCATTTCTGTCAGAAATCTGACCTCTGTGGGTACGGAGGTATTCATTGTTCTGAATGTATGACTCGAGCTGTGTGTACATCGAAGCGGTCGGAACAAACGCACCACCTGTTACAGCACCAAGCTGATAGGTTCTGTTTGCAAGTTCAGCTTCGGTAGGGATATAGAAAAGATCATTCTGGTCGAAACCGTCGTTGTTCAAGTCACCATTAACTGTGAATGAGAATGGAGCTCCACTCTGACCGTTGTAATACAATGATACAGTGGTTGGAGCATTAGCGAAGAATTCATGAGTATAGGAAACTGAAGCAAAGAATCTGTGTTTGATTTCATACAGTGAGGTTGTGAGCTCAGGATTGTTAGGATCACCTTTCACAGGATTGAATCTCATCTGAGAAACAGCCTGTGATGAAGTGGTGCTGTTCATATCTTTTGCTATACCATGAGTATAACCAAAGTTAACTGAAAGTCCTCTTGCAACACTTCTCTGAAACTGTACTGCAAAGTTTAACTGATAACCTTCGGAGGTGTTCTTAAGAGAAAGTACATCTCTGAAGTTGTTGTTTTTAGAGTCTGTACCGCCGTAAACTGGTCTGTTTGCTTCGGCAGCAATGTATGTTGGAGAAGAGATGTTTCTAACATTCAATTTCTCATACATAACTTCGTTAAGAGTTTTTGAGTAGATAACCTCAAGTGATCCGATGAAATCCCAAGGGAGTTTCTGATCATAAGCAGCATTTACTCTGAACAACTGCGGGAATTTGAAATTGGGATCAATCATATTGATCTCGGAAATCAGGCTTGGTGCGCCTGTTCCGGGTGATCCGACTCTTGGCTGGTTTCTTGGGTCAAGTGAGAATGCCGTACCAGCAGCACCGGAAAGTTCAGCAGTAAGAAGACCTGTGTTTGCGAAGTTGTTTGAAACCCAAACATAAGGAACCTTACCTGTGAAGATACCAAGACCGCCTCTAAGTTGGGCTGCTCTGTCCTCGGTAAGAGAAAGGTTGAAACCTGCTCTTGGCGAGAAGAGAAGTTTGCCGTCAGGAATACCGCTTGTGCTGTATCCACTGAAGTATTTCGATACTGAATCGTTTGCAGCAGGGGTTTTTGGGAAGGTAGGCATGTCAACTCTGATACCGAAGGTAAGTCTGAGTGCGCCATTAACCTGCCATTCATCCTGTGCATAGAGCCCAAACTGATTGGCACTGAAATCAGCAGAAGGTCTGTTGTCATAGGAGTCACCACTTCTGGCAAATGCTCTCTGATAAGATCCAACGGTTGAATTCTTGAAATCTGTAAATGAATTAAACACATAGTATCCGTAGAATGAACGGATGAAAAGGTTCGAGAATGTGTAGAATTCGTTGTGTGTACCAAAAGTCAGGATGTGGTTGCCAACATTCCATGTGAAGTTGTTGGTAAATTCGATGATGTCCTGATCCAGTTTGTTTGCAGGTGAAAATCTGTCGGGTCCAAGTCTGTAAGTGTTTCCACCCTGACGGATCTCGATTTCGGGAGCTTCTGCAAACGGGAGCTCTCTTTTGTCTCTGATTCTTGTATATCCAACGATCAACTCATTCGACATATTGTTGCTGATTGTCGAGTTCCACTGAAGAACTGAGGAGTTGGTTACAGATGCGAGTCTGTATGTGTATGAACCCCATGAAAGGGCATTGTTAAGGTTTCTTGCTGCGAGAATGTCATCAGATCCGTCAACGAAGTTGTGTCTCAATGTGAATCTGTTGTTCTCATTCATGTTCCAGTCCAAACGGGCGAAGAACTTTGTTGAAGGTCTTTTGAGATCAACTGATCCGTATGAACCTGGATCGTATCCTTTTGCAAGCATGATAGCCTGGATCGAATCTGCGTAAGCAGCCATTCCGGCTGAACCTGCGGTAAGGGAAACATTCGAGTAAGGTCTGGTATATTTTGTCAGCTCTGCACTTGCGAAGAAGAAGAGCTTGTCTTTAATTATCGGACCGCCGATTCTTCCGCCAACCTGATACTCTGTAAAGTCAGGATAGCTGGTTTTTAATGCATCAGGACTCTTTCCAACAAGTGACTGGTTTCTGCCGTAGCCGAAAACTGATCCCGAAAACGAGTTGGTTCCTGATCTTGTAATGGCGTTTATACCACCACCGGTAAAACCGGAGAGTTTTACATCATAAGGTGCAACCACTACCTGGAATTCCTGAATAGCGTCGAGACTTATAGGATTGGTTCCGGCTGATCCACCCGGTGTACCCGAAGATCCAAGACCGAAGAGGTCATTGTACTGGGTACCATCTATTTGAATATTGTTGTATCTGCTTGATTTACCTGCGGCAGAAAGATCCTGTCCTGAAAAGAGAGGTGAAAGTTTCGAGAAATCCTGGAATCTTCTGCTAATGGTAGGAAGATTTTCAATGGTTTCTGTAGCTACAGTCTGAGCGGAACCTGTTTTGGTTTCCGTCATTATCGGGTCACTTTTTGCAGTAACCACAACTTCCTCTGTTACAAGGGCTGATTCCAGCATGGTGAAGTCCAAACGAAGGTTCTGTCCCAGTTCAAGGCTGATTCCCTTCAGTTCGACTGTTTTCTTTCCGGCATACGAAGCGATTACTTCGTAGGGTCCACCCGGCTTAAGACCATATATGTTATAGCTGCCATTTTCTCTTGATGTGGTGCCGTAAACAGTTCCTGTTGGAAGATGTTTAGCGCGGATAACCACACCGGAAAGAGCACTGTTCTTGTCGTCAATTGCATTTCCGAATACTGTCGAGGTGGTTACCTGGGCATGTACCTGAAGTGCAAAGAAAACTACAAACAATGTTGCCAGCGAAGATCTGTAAAGAGATCTCATACTTTGCTCCTGATTGTTGTTTGATTGTTTGAAAAAATAATATTCAAGTCTTTAAAATTACGGCAGGGAATTTTAACATCATTAAAATTCAATGTTAACAAATCGTTAAGAGGGGAATTAACTGATTTAATGTGATTTCTCAGTTTTTAAAAAGAGAATTTTTGCAGCTTCAGGTAAAAATAAATCACTTACAGAATTTTACCTTTTTACAACTAAAATTTGCAAATCTTTAGCGAACTAAAAAAACTGTTTTTCAAAAAAGAGGCTGTCTGTGAAAATTAATTTAGCCTCAGGCAACTCAAGGATTTACCTAAGTCCTTCAATAACCCTCTCCAGCTTCGCTGAAATCTCATCGGCAAGGTCAGCGAGGTTTTCATTTCCGATGGCACCCATGGCATTTTTGGGATTAATAGCCGAAACTTTGATGTTGCCGTCACCCGTTTCCTGAATTACGACATTGCATGGCATCATCAGACCGACATTTTCTTCGATATGGATTGCTTTATTAGCGAAAGGCGGGTTACAGGCTCCCAGAATTCTGTATTTTCTTACATCTGCATTAATCTTCTTTTTTAGGGTATCCTGCACATCAATGTCACTAAGTACTCCAAATCCTTCGACCTTCAATGCCACAGTTACAGCTTCGACAGTCTCATCATAGTCAGTTGATACAACTTTTTCGAAATAATAGCTCATAATTTTCTCCGTTTTATAAGGTTCGATGCAACAAAAGGGGGGAAGATTCAACTAATCCAATAATGCAATAATCCAATAATCCAATAATCCAATAATCCAATAATGCAGTAATCCAATAATTTAGAAATATTACTGCATTATTGGATTACTGCATTAACTCAAGTATCACCCCTTCTCTGAGGGCGAACTCCGAGTAATATGCCTGTTTGATGTCCAGTTTTTCGAAGATGGCGCGAAGGATGATCACTCCGGCTACGACCACATCGGCACGCTTTGGTTCGAGGCCCGGAATTTGAAGGCGGTCTTTCATGTCTTTGGCTGCCAAAACGCGCTCGCTTACTTTTACGAGGTCTTCATATCTGAATATTTTTTCATCCGGAGCCACAAGTCCTGCTTCAATTGCCATTGAGAGAACAGATTTGGCAGTGCCTGCACTGAAGATGGCGATTTCGAAACCGCTCGCCATCACATCCTTTTTGATTGCTTCAACCATTCCTGCGGCATAATGGGAAGCTGCTATCACGCTCGTTTTTTTTACTTCGAGATCAGGAAAAAAATCTTTTGTGAACCTGACAGCACCCATTCTGAGACTGGTGACAAATCCGGGTTTGGGAGTGTTTCCGGTGATAAATTCGGTACTCCCTCCACCTATGTCAACACAGAGGATTTTCTGATTTTTGAAGTGGAGAAAATGTCTCGCAGCACTGTAGATATATTCGGCTTCTCTGTGTCCATCGATTACTTCAACCTTTACTCCGGTTTTTTCGAAGACAGTTTCGATGAACTCGTCCTGATTTATCGCTTCACGCACCGCACTGGTTGCCACCGCTCTAATGGTTGCACCGTTCATTACAGCTTTTGTTTTGAAAAGGTCGATCAGTTTTATCGCCTGCTTAATGTCCTGATCTTTTATGTAAGACCTGCCGTAGCCGTCTTTTGAAGAGAGGCGGTGAACAGCTTTTTCCCTGTCGATAATCTCAAATTTTCTTCCGTCGGGTGAATTTGCAATTATGATGTGGAAGGAATTGGAGCCTATATCGAGGACGGCAAAATTATTTTTAAGCATTTTTATTGATCTTTGGAGATTGGGACAAAAGTCTGCCTGCGATGTCAAAAACTTCATTGACCGTGATATTGTCTATTATATCAGATCTCTGCAGAAAGAATTTGTTTTTCCCCATCGGTGCCCAGACAAAAGGATTTGTCGGACCAAAAAGGGAGATTTGCGGAGTGGATGTGGAGCCCGCCACATGCATTATCCCCGTATCATTTGTTATAAACAGATCGGATTTTGAGATGAGAGCCGCCACTTCAGGTATCGATTTATCAATAAATTCGAGAACCGTGAAATTCAGTTCCTCCTTTATTTTCTCAATTATTGAAAGGTCGGCACTGCTCCCTGTCAGGTAGATGCAGGCATCCCAGTTGGCTTTCAACTCTTTTATCAGATTTACAAAATTTTTGTGATACCATCTGTTGGGTATTTTTCCCGCACCTGTGTGGAGGCCGATGATACATCTTTGGTTGTACTCTTCAAAACGGGTGAGAAATTTTTCCGCTTTTTCTTCATCTTCGCCGTCGAAACTGACTTCAGGTGAGTATCCGGCAGGCTCGACACCGAGTGGTTTCACAATATCGAGAATCCTTTCGGCGATGTGAAGGTCGGGCTGTAAACGCCAGTCGAGATTTATTTTTTTATTGAAGAAAAACGCCGATTCGTTATACTTTCCGTCAAGCCAGTTGGCTCCCGCTTTCAGCCTCCCTTTCGCAATACCTGCCATTAAATTGCTTGTGAATGAAATTGAAACTGTGACCGGCACCAGTACCCAGTCGTACCCTTCCCGCAGGACGGACATGAAACGGAAAAACTCGACCGGATTAAGATGCCTTGCCTTCTCGAAAACAATCACTCTGTCGATGAATTTATTTTTCGTTACCGCATCTTTATTTGCAGGACTGACAATAAGTGTAATGTGGGAGAGGGGGAACTTCTTCTTAAGCGCCCTGAAAAGGGAACTGCTCGCGAGAAGATCACCAAGCTGGTTGTGCTGTCTGATTATAAGTATTTTTCGCGGGTCTTTTTCAAATTCCGGTTTGTAAGGAAGTGGTGAAAAAAAAAGACGGTAGAATGCCCCGGCAAATCTGTTCATAGACTACTTTACAGAATCACCGCTTATTTCGGTGAATTCAGCATCCTCGATAACCCGGTCTGTCTGAAACGATCTCCCCTTGCCACCTGAAAGAACGGTTTGTGGTTCGCGCATTCTCTCTTTGTAGGAGTGGCCGTCCGCTGTCCGTTTTAGTCTCTTGAATAAAATCCGGACTGCATAAAACATCAGTATGCCGGTTAAAACCAAAAATATTTTTCTCACAATAAAGCCTTGCCTTCGGGATGAAAATACTCAATTCGTGTTCGATCTTCTCTGAAAATCTGTTTGTAAAGATCTTCAAAGTCATTCTCATTATTAACAAAATCTATCTCCGTAGAGTTTACAATCAGGAGAGGAGTTTTGTCATATCTTAAAAAATATTCGCTGTAGAGGTCTGATAGGTCTGCGATGTAACCTTCGTCCATATCCAGTTCGTAGCTTCTGTTTCGCCTTCTGATATTGGCAAGCAGACGATCGATGTCAGCCTTTAGATATACAACAAGATCCGGCTTCCGAAGGTTCTGTGCAAGTTTGGGAAAAATCTCATTGTAAAGCCGTAATTCTTCTTTGTCGAGATTCAACCAGGCAAAAAGGAGATCTTTTTCGAAAATGTAGTCGGAGACTATATGATTGGAGAAGATTGATTCTTCGCGAAGATCCTCGAGCTGCTTATATCTGCTGATCAGGAAAAACATCTGAGTCTGAAAAGCGTACCGTTTCCTGTTTTTGTAGAATTTTGCAAGAAAAGGATTCTCATCGTGATTCTCAAGAATCATCCTGGCGTTTAATTTTTGTTGCAGTTTTCTTACAAGTGAGGTTTTTCCGGCTCCAATCACGCCTTCAACTGCTATATAATTGATATCACTGCTCATTCAGGCAAACCAAACCATTTTTGATTTCAAAAAATTTCCTGTTCAAGCCCTTAATATACGGTTTCTTCACTGTTATTTCCAGATCCTTCAAAAATATACCGGTGCCGGGGAGGGATATGCCGGGTTCGAGATCAAGAAGTGGCAGTATAAAAAAGTCTCTTTTCAGCAACTCCCTGTGAGGTATTTTGAGGTCAGGCTCGTCCATTTCCAGGTCACCGAAGAGGAGTATGTCAATATCGATTTCCCTTTCATGCCATCTTTCCCGCTCGACGCGTCCTGTCTGTTGTTCGATGTTTTTCAGTTCCGTCAGGAGCTTTCCCGGAGTCAATTCTGAAAAAACCGCAACAGCCATATTCAGAAATTCATCCTGACTTGTCACGCCATAAGGAAAAGTTTCATAGACGGGCGAAAGCGAGACAATTGAAGTGCCGGGCAGCCTGTTTATAAGGTTAAGAGCTTTCAGCAGATACTGAAATTTGTCACCCCGGTTGCTGCCTAAAGCCAAAAACACTTTGTTCAATTAATTCATCACCCTTGTGTGGAACCGGTCAATTTCTGGAGTGAAGCAAAAAACTCAGGTCTGGTTGTGTCTATCTCCACTTCTACCGAGTCGACTACCCCGCCAATTGGAGGATTGTTCTTCCTGACTCTGACTATCAGTCTCTCAAGATTATCATATTTCTCAAAGAGCAACTCGCAGATTTTATAAGAAACCGTTTCAATAAGGTAGCTTTTCTTTGCCTGTGCAATGCTCAGGAGATAGTTGTAGACCGTCTCGTAGTTGATGGTTTTATGGAGATCGTCAGATACTCCGGCTGCTGCAAAATTTATGTACATGTCGATATCGGCTTCAAATTTCCCGCCGACACGCTGCTCCTCTTTCATTACTCCATGATATGCGTAAAAAGAGGCTTTTTTTATTCTTATAATGTTGATCATTTTAAAGTAAGTTTTCTTTTTCTGATGAGTTCTGACTGGGAGAGGAGCAAACCGGCAAGCACGAGAACACTCCCCGTAAGATGGTTGAATGTGAGTTTCTCTCCATACACCAGACCTCCAAGAATCAGAGCAATAATTGGTGTGATGAATGCGATAAGCGACATCAGGAGCACACTGACTTTCTTCAAAAGCCAGTAATATATTGTGAAAGTCACTATGGATCCGAAGATGCCAAGGAAAATCACAGAACCAATACCTGCAAGGTCAAATCTGTTCTTCGATACCTCTTCAAACAAAAATGAGCTGATAATAAAACCTGCCGATGCCACCGCCATGGGAACGAGGTTCATCGACAAAGGATGAAGATGACTCCCCTCTTTTTTGATGAGAACGACAACAAATGATTGCACAATGGCACTCCCGAGAACAGCAGCCATGCCCGCCACTTCATAAAAATTGAGGTTGATCTTCAGACTGTCTGAAAAAATAACCACGATCCCAAGAAACCCTGTTATCATGCCGATCAGCTTCATTCTGCTGAATCGCTCATCCTGAAGACTGAAATGTGCAACAATGGCTACGCAAAAAGGATAGATCGCAAAAAGAACCGAAGCCAATCCCGAATTAATATACTGTTCGCCCCAGTAAACCAGACCAAAAGGCACAAGAAATGAGAAAAATCCCATTATCCAGTAGATTTTGATGGCAACTTTATCCCGGGCGAAAGGGATATTCCTGATTTTTACAACTGCATATATTACCGTGGAGGCTACCAGAAATCGCAATCCGGCGGACATGAAGGGGGTTAGAGACTCCATGCCGATCTTTATTACCAGCCATGTCGATCCCCAAATAAGGCAGATAGCCACATAACTTAAAATAACGGAGGGTGTTATTTTCATCAGATTGATTTCAAAGCGATGATACCGGACGCCCTGCCTGATTTCGCACCGGCGCGTCTGTAGCTGTGAAAAAGGTTGCCGTATTTATATGAACAAAGCTTCGACAACTGAATGTTGCTTCTTGGAATTCCGGCATGGATGAGCATGTCATAGTTTGCTCTCGGTACATTCAGCAGGTATTTCTCACCGCGGGGTATCAGGTATCTCTCATCAAAAAGCTCGGCAACTTCCTCTCCAACTTCATAATGAGCCTGTGAAATTGAAGGGGCGATGTAGCAATAGAGATCTTTCGCCCGGGAGCCCATTCCGTTTTTCATCGTGTTGATGGTTTTGGTAACAATTTTAAGTGAGGTGCCCCTCCAGCCGGAATGAATACCTGCCACGAGATGCTGCCTTTTGTCATAAACAAAAACCGCCGGGCAGTCAGCAGAACTGATCAGTATTCCGATCTCAGGTTTGTCGGTAATCATTGCGTCGCTTTCGCCCTTCATTCCTCCCTCGGTAATAAACCTTATGGTATCACCGTGTACCTGCTTCTGGGTCGCACAGTTTTCCGGTTTTATTTCGAGGCTCTCAAGCCAGCGCTTTCTGTTTGAGAGAACCCTTTTTTCATCATCCCCAACGGATAACGACTGATTGAAAAAATAGGGTGCCTCAGCTCCATCGTCGATGATGGTGCTGAATCCGCAAATAATGTTGTCGAATCCGGCAAAAATACCGGGTTTCAGAGTAACCATAACCTGCTCCTTTCGTATCCAAAATTGTTATTTAAGGTTCTTCAATCCGGGAAAAACCTTTCTGTATAAACCATCCTCACCACTCCTGAAGAATGTCCCAGGATTCAATGTGGTGACAATCAGAGTGTCATTCTTTACTTTCCAGGCTTCAATTCCGAAGTATCGTCCTGAAACGGTCTTCACATCCACTTTAGCAAACGGCTTCTCTCCTTCATCCGGAGAAAAGTTATTCACAAAATCATTTCCTTCGAGCCTGGCAAATGTAGTCAAATATTCCGTTATCCGGGCAGAGTCAAGTTTTTTTCCTTCAACTTCCCAGTCGGTTACATTTCTTTTCATCAAAAAATCTTCGTCTCCGGAAAGCTTTATCTCCTGCCACGATTCAACCCCTCCAAATGTAAGCGCCCTGTCACGATAGAGCGACACATCTGAATTAAACATCATATCCAGGAATCCGGAAACCAGATACACATCGTTTGAACCCGCAGCCTTCACATAAGTACCCATCTCCTGGGGTGACAGCATTTCACTTCGTCCGATTGACACTTCGAAAATGTTTTCTTCACCCGAAAAAAGCCTCACAATGGTAGCTCCGGTATCGAGACCGTATTTCTTGAGATCCTCAATACTACGGGAAACAAGATTTATTATTTTCATTCCTGAAAGGAGTCCAATCATTCCCTCAATTCTCTGAGAGGAAGCCTGAACCGGCTTGTCGTTAAGCAGCCTGGCAGTTATCGACCAGGCACCCGCCTTTTTTGTAAATAGTACTTCGCCGTTTCCCCCTTTAGGGAGCATCTTTATCATCGTTACCCTGGCTGTATCAAACGACGGAAAGCCGGATCCCAAATCACCTTTACCACCTCCAAAACTCTTGATCAGCAGTACCAAAACCGTTACTAATAAGATGGTACCAAGGACAATGTAAAGTTTCTTTGCAGATTTGGCGAAAAGCATTACTCCTTCGCCCCTTCTTCTGTTTCGACCCAGGACTCATCTTCGAGGCTCTCTCTTAATGTCTTCCTCTTGCTGTACCTGTATAACCCGAACATTATGGAAAGAATGACCGGAGCAAGGAAATTGAGGTACTTTATGATCACCTTGGCTCCATCACCAATATTCGGATCGATGGGTCTTTGGGTCACATTTTTATTTCGAAGTTGTGCGAGTCCTGAATCATCGGTAAGATACTCAACCATATTGGCTACGAAATTGATGTTGTCTGCCTGTAGATTTTGTGCATCATTTCCTTCGCCATTCACTACAAGATCGCCATCCGAAATAACAAGGAATTTACCGCCAGTGTTGCTCTTAACCGATTCTGCCAAAACAGCAACAATCACTTTGGAAATTCTGAATTCTGCAGCCGACCATTCCCTGTTGAGATCGACTTTCATCGGCACCTGTTCGAGTCCTGAGCGGTCGGAGGTAACAGCGAGCGGAGTGAACCTGAAACCTTTTCCGGCGATGGTGTCGATGCTGGAAGGGAACATCATTGTCACACCTTCGAGACCCTTTAACGGTGATATTGGTGCGAATGTGGTTATAACAGGGAAAAGCGGGAACTTTACCGGGGTCTGAAAAACAACTCCCGCTGATTGCTGAGAGACCATAATGGAAGCACAACTGTAGTCGAAGACCAGATCATGTTTAATAGAGATTCCCTTTTCTTTGTAAAAATCTTCGAGTCCGGTCGCAAGTTTTGTTACCTCGCCTGACTGCTGATTGAAACTGGTGGTATTAAGCGCGGCTACAATTTTCCCACCTCCTGCTGCAAACTTCTCCAGCATCTCGAGATGGGGAGCAGGGAATGTATCTTTCGGAGCCACAATCAGAATGGTTTTCACCTGAGCGGGTATAGCAAGCGAATCTGAAAAATTGACAGGAACGACATCCATCGTAACCGTAAGTGCCTGCATCAGTTGAGCAATCGCCTGAAAAGAAGGCTCACCGTGCCCCTGAAGATAGCCAACGGTCGATTTCCCGGTGGCAGACATTTTCTTTATTGCCGTCGTCAGTGCAAATTCCATCGATGTACCGGGTTGAATCAGCGGAATCACTTCCTTCTGAGTACCGTATTTTACAACAGCCCCGAGGTAAATTCTCTGCTGCTTTACCTGATCTTTTTCACGAACATCAAGAATAGCGGGAGTAATCCCCTCCTGAGTCGCCTGCTGCCCGTCACCGGGGTCCTCAATTTTGTAAATAAAGTTGGCACCGGCAAGGTTTGAATATTCGGAAAGAATATCCCGGAAATCCTCTCTGGTTTTGTCGATATCAGGTGGAAGATCCTTCGAAATCCATGCAGTAACCGTTACCGGCTGTTTAAGTTCTCCGAGTGTCTTTTTTGTGGCATCACTTAATGTGTATTGCCCGTCCGCTGTAAAATCGAATCTTAAATAAAAGAACCAGGAGAGAATATTAACGAGAACAACAACTCCCAGTACAGAATAAATAATGGTGTAAAATGTCTTTTTAGAAATCATTTTTCTCTCTCCCTGTCAACAATATTCCGTTTTGAGAGGGAAGCACTCGCAAGAAAAAGCCCTGAAAATGTAACGGTGAGGAAGTAAACGATATCCCTTGTGTCGATCACTCCCCGGGAAATCGAATCATAGTGACCCGTCATGCTCAGGTAGTTGACTATCACGCCGGTAGCTCCGCTCATCTGCTGCGAGACCACATCAAATATCAGAACAAAGAAGATTCCTGCGAGCAGCGAACCAATAAATGCAATTATCTGATTGTCCGTCAGACTGCTGACAAATATTCCGATTCCGGCAAGTGCGGAACTCATCAGCAGCAGACCCAGATACCCCATGATCGTTGCTCCGTGATCCACATTTCCCAGCACCCAAACAGAAAAGTAATATGGAACCGTGAGCAGCAATGCAGTGGCAACAAGGGCAACCACCGAAAGATACTTCCCGGCTATCACCTGCCAGTCAGTAACCGGTTTGGTGAGGAGAAGTTCAAGGGTACCCGTCTTCTTTTCTTCCGAAATGGTTCGCATGGTCAGTGCCGGCACGAAAAGAAAGAGTATCCAGTAGGATGCCGTAAAAAAGGATTTTAACGAAGCCTGACCCGTAAAAAACACATCCGACCCATAAATCCAGGTAAAAAAACCGCTGAATCCAAGGAAAACGACGAGCAATACATAAGCGATCAGCGAATCGAAAAAGAGAATTGTCTCCCGTTTGGCGATTGTCCAAATTATTTTCATATCAGATAGTCGTCAATTCTTTAAATATGTCTTCAAGTTTAGTTTCTATCGGTGTCATCTCAAGTATCGTCCAGCCGTTTTTAACCGCGAGACCAAAGACCGACCTGTTGATGTTTTCAGAACTCCCCGAGATAATAAATGTGCCGTTTGTAATTTGAGAGGTTACGGTTGTCACACCTACAATTTTTTCGAGTGCTGAGACAGTTCCTGCAGGGTCCTGATATCCTTCCAGCCTGACACGAAGTGTGGCTTCCCCGCTTGATGCCCTTTTCAAATCCTCGGGAGATCCGTCAGCAACAATTTTTCCTTCATTAATAATAAGTATTCTGTCACTGATCGCTTCCACCTCGGGGAGGATGTGCGTAGAAAGGATCACTGTCTTCTCTTTCCCCGCCTCTTTTATCAGATTTCTAATCTCGATAATTTGATTTGGATCAAGACCTGTGGTGGGTTCATCGAGAATGAGTATCTGCGGATCGTGGATTAAAGCCTGTGCCAGACCCACCCGCTGCCTGTAACCTTTTGAGAGTTCACCAATCTTTTTGTGCTTTTCGCGGTCAAGTCCGCAAACGATGACCATCTCCTTTATTCTGGCAGGGATTTTACTCTTTGGCACCTGTTGAAGTTCGGCTACATATCCAAGATAATCGGTAACAAACATGTCGTGGTAGAGTGGATTGTTTTCGGGAAGGTAGCCGGTTATCCGTTTCACCGCTTCGGGGTCTTCCCAGACAGGAATACCATTGATCGAAATGGTGCCTGCATCAGGTGCGAGGAATCCGGTAATCATCTTCATGGTGGTGGTTTTTCCTGCACCGTTAGGTCCCAGAAATCCAACTATCTCTCCGGTCTTAACCTCAAAAGAGATATCATCTACCGCAGCCTGATCACCGTAGAGTCTGGTTACATTCTCTAATTTTATGCTCATGGTTCGAAATAATTAAAAAAATGACAAACCTAAATTTAGCTAAATCGAACTTTTAAAACAGACCGAACTTGAAACTTTTTAACATCGCCATAAAAACGGGGCGGTATTTGCGGAAAGTATCCTCTCCCTTCACTCTGAAAGTGAGGATATAGTCTTCTGAGGATTTTGTTCTGAGGTAAATTTCAAACTTCACTTCCCCCTCCGTAACCTCTTCTTTGTTGTAGAAGGCAGTGTACGAATCGAGTTCTTCCTTCGTCTTGTAACGGGATTCACGGAAAAGATATTTGTCGGTCACCTTCAACTGGACCCAGGGAGAATTGGGCACATTCGGATTCCAGAATGTTACAGCGTCAAGTTTCGACCTCTCATTGTTGTCGAGAAAAGCCCACCCAGCCGAATATTTTATTTTTACATTCAGCGTACTCTCTTTGTATTCCAGAGTAACAAGGGATGAATCAACCGAATCAAATGCACCGGCAATCAATCCTTTGGGAGCTGCAGGAGGTGGTGGCTGACTTTGGTCCTGCTTCCTGACAACGGCGTTATCATCTTTAGGCACAGGTTTTGTCTCCGGTTTGTCCATCGGGAGTTCAGGCGGGGTGTCTGACTGCTCAGTATCGTCAAAAACCATGTTAAGTGTGTTCAACGAGCCATACTTCGGGGCAGAACTGAATCTCGAAACAACAACTGCCGCTGCTACAACCAGGAGATGAATCGCAAGCGAAATTGCCAATGCACGCGGGAAAAAACTTCTTTCACTAATTATAACTTCCATGATGGCTATTTTACTGCCTGACCGGAAATATGTTTCAAAAAATCACCGTAAATCATCCCGAAATTAACAAATAACCTGAATATAAAACACTATAAAAAAAAAGCTGCCCGTTTCTGAGCAGCTTTTTTAATTATTAGGTATTAGGTATCAGGCATTATTTTTCAAACCTCAAACTTCAAACTTCAAACTTATTTAAGTAAGAGCATTTTCTTTGTTGCAGTAAACTTGCTGCCATCCACACCTGAGGCCTCGATTGTGTAGAAATAAATACCGCTGTTTAAGCCTGCAGCATTGAAGTCTGCTTTGTAGTTGCCTGTAGCATAGTTGCCGTTAAGGATGGTTCTTACTTCCTGACCGAGAGCATCGAAGAGTCTGAGGCTTACTTTGGCATCAGCTTTCAGGGTGAACTCAATCGAGGTGGAAGGATTGAACGGATTCGGGAAATTCTGAGCAAGATTGTATGATGCAGGGGCATTCACATCAGTTTCAATGGCGTTTGAGTAAACAAATTTACCGTCAAAATCGATCTGTTTCAATCTGTATGAGTATTTGCCGGAGTTGAGACCTGCATCGGTATATGAATACTGTTTGCTGCCGGTCGAGGTTCCGTTTCCATTGATGAAAGCAACGGTTGCGTATTCGGTATTCGCTGCTTTTCTCTCAATTTCAAAGCCCATGTTGTTTGTCTCTGTAGCGGTTGTCCACTGAAGAACAACACTGTTTTGAACTGAGTTTGCGGTAAAGGAAACAAGTTCCACGGGAACAACAGGAGTACCGGCCTGTACATCATCCATGTTGAAACCGTTACCATCGGTGTTACGGTGTTTGAACGCTATATAGATGTTCTGGCCTGCAAAAGCATTCAACGAAGCTGCCTGTCTTGTCCATGCATTTAACAACCCGTTTGCCACATCGTATGAAACGAGGGTGGTTGTGAAGCTTGTGAGATTTGCATCAGTAGTTGAAACCATAATGAAAAGACTGTCCGGCGGATAAGCAGTGCTGTATTGTCTTCTTATCCAGAATGAAAGTGAATCACCGGCAGTTACCATAAATCTTGGACTGATCAGCCATTTTTCGTTGGCAGGAGTCGAGTAGTCAGCCAGTGCAGAGGCATTTCCTGTGTAGAAGAAGCCATATTCCCTGCCCCAGGTTACTGTTCCGAGAGTGGTTGTAGCTGTCCATCCCGGAGGAGGGAACAATGTGTCCTCAAAGCCTTCATTTAAGTAGGCTAATGTCTGTTCCGTGTGATACCCTGCGGTCAACGCGTTATCAGCCGGATTGGGCTTAAAAATTTTTGTATCTTTTGAGTTTTGTGCATTCACTGAAGAAGCAACCAGCAAAAGAAACGCTGCAAACAGAAAGAACTGTCTCATTTTGACCTCTTTGTTGTTATTGATGGATGGTTTTATTGAATAAACCGTTACAAACTGATCAATATTGGTAATGGAAGTTACACTTTTCCAATGAAATAAACTATGAAGATGGAAATAAATATTTAAATATTTTAACTGTATATAAAAAAAGCTGCCCCGCAAACAGGACAGCTTTTTAAATTATCAGGTTTTAGGTATTAGGTATTATTTTTCATACTTCATACCTCAAACTTCAAACTTACTTCATAAGGATCATTTTCCTTGTTGCAGTAAATTTGCTGCCGTCAACACCTGAAGCATCTATTGTATAGAAATAAACACCGCTGTTCAAGCCGGCTGCGTTGAAATCTATTTTGTAGTTGCCTGTGGTGAAGTTACCGTTAAGAATGGTTCTTACTTCCTGACCGAGAGCATCGAACAATCTCATTGAAACTTTAGCATCTGATTTCAGAGCAAATTCAATTGAGGTTGAAGGATTGAACGGGTTAGGATAGTTCTGAGCAAGATTGTATTCTGATGGAATGTTTACATCAGCTTCAACAGTATTCGAGTATTCTGATGAACCGTCGAAATCAACTTGTCTGAGTCTGTAGGTATATTTTCCGGAAGCAAGACCTGCATCGGTAAATGCATATTCTTTTCTTTCGGTTGTTGTACCATTACCGCCGACAAATCCGACTTTTTCGAATGAACCGTTGGCTGCCTGTCTCTCAACTTCGAAGCCCATGTTGTTGGTTTCGGTAGCTGTTGACCAGAGAAGTGTAACATTGTTTTTGAGAACAGTTGCCATGAAAGAAGTTAATTCAACAGGAACTGCCTGAACTGATCCAACGATTTTGAAAGGCATTCCCTGTGGATAGCCTGATGTAGCACCAACAGCGGAATCTCTCAATGAAATCCATGTACCGGCTTGTCTTGCATATGCATTACCTGTAGCAAGTGTGCCAATGATCGAGATTGGAGGAGCCCAAGGTCCTGAAGCGAGAGTTCCTGCCAATGACCACATAACCCAGTAGTTTCCGGGACCCAATACAACAGGGGCACCTGCGAGAACGCCCATTATTGGTCTGGTATTGCCGGTTGGGGCAGCAATGGTTGCACGGTATGCGCCAGTCCATGAAGCACCGACAAATCTTTCAGTTGTTTCGTCACCGAATACAATCTGGCTTGTTGGGAGGTCAGGTCTTCCGTTATAGATCACAACTCTTGCTCCGTTGTAGGTCGGTGTAAGGGTTGAACCTGTCTGATACGAGAAAAATTTAAATGCATCTATTGCCCATGTCTGGTTTGCCGGCACATCGAAATCGTCCGTAACCCAGTTATTAGCCGAAATCTGTGAGCCATAGCCCAGAATGTTCAACTCAGCCTGGAGACCTGACAAATCGGCACCACCAAAACCGCCACCCGGGTTGGTAACGAGTGGACCATTGTCATATATGTAGGAAACAACAAGAGCTGTGCGCGACAATGTGTCATTTGCAGGATTCTGATCACCGGCAAGTTGTGTGTATGCCTTGGCATTAAACGAGCCTTGTGATGCAGTCCATGAATCGAATGTAACATTCGCTGTCTGATCAGCAGCAAGATCTGTAACAGTCTTTGTCGATGTATAACCACCGGGGTTGATTGTCATCGTAACATTGAATGTCTGGGTAGCCGAGCCAAAGTTCTTTACTGTTGCAGTAGGAGTGTAAGGTCCTGCATTCAATTCGCCACCAACATTATGTGAAACCATACCAACATCATTTGGCACGCCTGTTTCAACATAAACGCTGTCAACATAAAGTCTTAACTGATCAAGTTCTTTATACTGGAAAGCGAGGTAAATTGTTTGTCCGGCATAAGCTGAAAGTGACACTTCAAATCTCTGGGCAGGAGCTGCGAGAGGTCTGAAAGCTGCAATTCTTGTATAGCCTGCGGGTGGAACACCACCGGTGGTCGATACATGAATTATCACGGAATCAGTGAAAGAGGATGAGCCGACTGCATAAAAATTCAGTTTATCGGCTGCGACTGCCTGGAATGATGGTGTAACAAGCCAGTCATCATTTGCCAGAGAAGCAGATTCCCATCTCACTGCAGCGGAAGCTGTTCCAAATGGAGGTGAAGTGGTATAACGAAGCCATGTATTGGCTCCGCCATCAAGCTGATGAACAGCCCAACCGGTTGGAGGGAATGTGGCTCCTTCGAAACCTTCCGACCATTTAATAATGCCGGTTGTTTTGTGAGGGGTACCCGTTCCGTCAGAAACAGGATAGCCCATCATATCGAGTCTTTCCTTTTCTGCCTGTGTGTAGGTTCTGCCAGTGTTATTCTTGTCAGCCGTCTGCGACCACGCAACACCCGCTATAAAGAATACGGTGAATACAACAAGGAAAATTTGTTTCATTTGTTGCCTCTAATTGATTGTTGATGATGAGTTGTTTAGATATTTCTTAATCTTGCTGCCCCGGAAGGCCTTATCCGCCCGCCGGCCTGTCTTTTCTGATTTAAGGAACATCAAACCCGATTCCTGCCGGGTCGTTCCATATCCTGATCCAATGATAGAGATCACAATATGGATCGGCAAATTAAGTATATTTTTTTTCAATAACAATATCTTTTGACAAATTTTTTAATTTTTTTTTGTTTGTTTACCAATTGTTCTCTATTTTTTAATAAATTTATCTTTGAGCCCCAAATCAATTGGAAATTTCTCTTTTTATTACTTTATTGTGTGTTAGTTTTTTTTATTTATCACCCCTAATGAAAGGAGTCACAATAAATGCCCCAAAAGTCAGATTACTTGAAAGGTGTTATTGAACATATTGACATTAAAGAACATAATGTTGCCCCATTGGTTGACGCAATGGAGAAAATGGCGTTTCAGGCGAGAAACCTGAACAGAGCTGCAAGAATTTATGATATGATGCTCCGTGACAAAGATTGCACCGTAATCCTCACTTTGGCAGGGTCTTTATTTTCCGCCGGACTCAAAAAAGTCGTCTATGACATGGTTATGAACAACATGGTTGACGCAATCGTCTCCACCGGCGCCAACATGGTGGATCAGGATTTCTTTGAAGCCCTCGGTTTCAAGCACTATATCGGAACCCCGTTTGTAAACGACGCCGAACTTAGGGACCTCGCCATCGACAGAATTTATGATACATACATTGATGAAGACGAACTCAGAATCTGTGACGAAACCACAGCAAAGATTTTCGATTCCATGGAACCGGGTGCGTACTCCTCGAGAGAATTCCTTAAGGAATTTGGAAAATATCTCGATGAAACCGGTCCAAAATGTGACGACAGCATTATTTATGCATGCTACAAGAAAAATGTACCGATTTTCGTTCCTGCATTCAGTGACTGTTCCGCAGGTTTCGGTTTCGTTATGCACCAGACAAAAAATCCCGGATCGCATGTTTCCCTCGATGCTGCAAAAGATTTTCTTGAACTGACAAAGATCAAGATCGCCAGCGGTGAATCGGGTATCTACATGATCGGCGGCGGAGTACCTAAAAACTTCACACAGGATATCGTTGTTGCTGCAGAAATACTCGAAGGCGATGCACCAATGCACAAGTATGCAATTCAGGTTACCGTTGCCGACGAAAGAGATGGAGCCCTCTCAGGAAGTACCCTGAAAGAAGCAAGCTCATGGGGCAAGGTCGACCTCGTTTACGAACAGATGGTTTATTCCGAGGCTACCCTTGCCATGCCTCTGATCTCGGGCTATGCTTATCACAAAGGCGCTCACCTCGGAAGAGAAGCTAAAGAATTCACCAAAGTTCTCGAACAGGAATCTGTTACTGCGTAATAATGATAGAAAAAGCAGTCACAAAAAAGAAGCTCACTGACAAGAACGATGACCGTTCCTACTGGATGAATCAGTCACCCCAGGCAAGGATGGATCATCTCGAGCAATTACGAACAGAATATATTTTGTGGAAATATGGCACTTACCCAAGACTTCAAAGAGTTTATTCAATTATTAAACGAAAAGTCCGTTAAGTACCTCCTTGTTGGCGGCTATGCTGTTGGATTTTATGGAAATCCGAGATTTACTAAAGATCTCGATTTATGGCTGGAATGCAGCAAAGAAAATGCCGAAAAAATTGAGGAAGTATTGAAAGAATTCGGCTTTGGAAGTCTTGGGTTAACTCGTGATGATTTTCTTGACCCCGATGGAATCATTCAATTGGGATATCCTCCTGCGAGAATAGATTTGATCATGGGAGCATCCGGGGTTAATTTTGAAGATTGTTTCCCCAAACGAGAAACTGTTTTACTGGATGGCGTCACGGTGAACCTGATCAATCTTGAAGATTTGAAAATGAATAAAAAAGCTTCAGGAAGATATCAGGATTTGGCTGATTTGGAAAATCTTTAGCAGGCGCTCACCTCGGAAGAGAAGCTAAAGAATTCACCAAAGTTCTCGAACAGGAATCTGTTACTGCGTAAAGCATATGAGCAATTAAAAAAAAGCCCGGCAATTTTCACTGTCGGGCTTTTTTGTTACACATCCGATTTTAGGATTTAAAGTTCATCTGAATCTAGTGTCAACAAAGTCTTTGGAAGCTAAAAACGATATCACTTCATCGGTAAACAGATAGTTGTTTTTTACCAGAATCTTATTGTATTCCCTCGCAAAAGCACCCGTGAATGTATCAGAATATTTTTTTTCAGCTTCAAGAAAAACAGCTTTTAATTCCGGATCTATAGGCGTGCCCTTGACCTCTGATACAGACGCGACCACCGGTGTTTGATGGAATGTTCTGAATAATCTTGTGAACAGATTTATGAACAACTCCTCGATTTGATCTTGCAAAAGAGGCTGTTCATTCCTATTGAAATAGTCTTCAATCTCGATTAATCGTTTCAATCTTTCTTGTGGCGTTATTATATCACTAAGGAAAGCATCCCTTCCGCAAAATGATGATTCGTGTTCCAATTTGAACACATCAACAAATATCATCAAATCATCTGAAATAAAATCTGTAAACTCTTTTTTTAAATAATCGTAATCCGGCACTAACCATGAAAAGCCTTCATCGCTGTCTATAGCAAATCCATATTTTGTATTTGATTGAAATGAAGTGTACTTGGCTTCACCCATATTTACATTGTATTCATACGGCTTGGCGAGTTTCTTCATCCTTTCATGAAGAAGACAAAAAAGATAGTCTTTTGCGTCTTGTGAGGTCCCCTTGAACTGTTCTTTCACTTTTGCAATTAATGCAGGTACTTTTTTTAAGGAGTTAATTCGATTTTTTTTGAAGAAATCATCCGCATTCACTTTATCGTTTGCAACTGTAAGGATGTGAGGCTGATCCAATTTGAAGTACAACAACTTGTATAGTGTGTCTTTGGTTTCCACAGTTGCTTCAAATTTCCTTCCAAGTTTCTCTTCAAAGGGATAAAACAATTCATTCCTGATGTGTTTGTTTGTGAATTCCGGGTAAACCGTTTTTTGAAGCGTAATCATTCCGCTGAAAACCGCAGTATCACCTTTTTGAACAAATGATGAAATTGTATCGACCGTCAAGGCTTTTACCTTTGCCGGATCATGGAAGTATATATTAAAAAAATCTGAACTGTCTGTATTTATTTGGCTGATTACCGATTTAGTAATTGCATCATGATTCGATTTTTTATCAGAGCAACCGGTACACAGAATGATCAGCAAAACTGTAAACCATAAAAAAAGGTTTTTCATATAGATCTCTTGTTTATCAAATTTTAACGAAGTTAAGAATTCCCCGCTCTCAATATAATGGAGTAATTGTCCTTTTAGCTGTTCTATTTCTTTTTCTTATGCTTGTACTCATACTTCACATTTGTGACTACTGTTGAGGTTTTTTGATACATATTGTTGAAGGTTTCGAGTTGAATCTTCGCAATCAGGTTATTTTTGTAAGAAAATGAATTAGTGTAACAACCATTTCTGGGGAAATACCCTTCATAAACGAGTCTCCCTGATTTATCGTAATTTGCCGAACCACCGTTAGGATCCATTCCAGACTCAAATTTCAGCATACGGCCATATTCGTCGTATTCAATAGAATCCGCGTTTGTGGCGAATGTTATCCCCGGAGTTACATATACATTATTTAATCGCCAGATTACTGTTAATCGCGGTGTTTGACTGACTATCTTCTCAAGTTTTCCTGATTTATCGTACGAATAAATAAAACTATTGTTATCCGTATGCACAGCAGAAATTCTCTTCATTGAATCACGAGTTAAAGCTGTCTTCGAATAATAATTATCGCCTCTGCGAACCAATGTTTTAATATTGTTGTTTTCATCATACTCGAGTGTAATCTCACTAAAATATTCTTTCGACTCGTATTTTGTTAAAAGTCCCTCCTGATTATAGTAGAAATTTGCAACTGTTTTTTTTCCCTGGGTATGGGTCTCTTTTGAAACGCCCTGTTTTTTTAGTTCTTTCACATAATAAGGCATCATCCTCTCTCGAATCGCAGAACTGAGTTCAACATAGACGGGATTATATTTAAATGCTTGTTGATCGTAAGATTCAGGATCAGGTGTAACAGGTTCAGCACACCAAAAGCTACCCGGCAGAAAATCCTGTGCAAATATTATAGATGAAAAATAACACGCGAGAAGTAAAAACCGTGAGAACATGATATGCTCCTTTTTAGTATTTAATTTTTTCAGAAAGTTACCGGTAGATTCAAATTATAGTTTTTCGAATAATTGATAAATTGTGCCACTCCGAATGTGGATGGCAGTTGGCTCCCTTAAAAATTCACATATTTAATCAACTTCCAATTTTCTCTTTTTGATGGGATGGTTAAAACATATAATTCACCTATTTTTTCCTCTGTAAAATTCATCATGGTAATATATGCTGCATCTTTTATTTCCTTTGATCCAATAACCTTTCCACCCCGATCAACGATCATAAGGTTTTTCCCTTTCATTGGTAACTGATTCTCGTCACTCCCTCTGTCCTCACCCATAAAACCACTAAAGAGATAGCAGTTGCCATTATCGCTTAGAAACAGATGTGAGCCAGCTTCATCTGCTTTTGTCCCAAAACTCTCTGCCCATAAAAATTTACCTTTACTGTCAATTTTAGTTAAAAAAATATCAACACCTCCTTTACTTTTAAGCGTTTTTTTGCCAAATTTGGCGTCACCATTATAAATTCCACTTACATAATTATTTCCTTGAATGTCGGTCAGAACTTTAAAAGCTATATCCCTGTCACTTCCCCCGGCACTTTGAGCCCAAAGCAAATTTCCTTTATCATCCAATTTAAAAATTAGTGCATCAGACTTTTTACTTTCCAATTTGGTATTCTTAAAATGTAGTTCTCCATTTAAGATACCAACTACAATGATATTTTCACTTTGGTCAACCGAAATTCCAATTCCAGATCCTTTACCAAACTCTTTTGCCCAGATAGAACGCCCAAAAGTATCAAGTTTGGCAACAAAAGTACACCTACCACGAGCGTTATTTAAATTATCGCCAAGTTCAAGTCTTCCTCTGAAGCTGCCGGTAATATACCCACATCCATTACGATCAAATGCTATATCCGTAATCTCCGAATAGGATTGCTCTCCTTGAGTAATAACAAACTTTTCCCACTTTATTTCTCCCTGTTCATTACACTTGACAAGGTAAGTCCCTCCATCCTCTCTGTATATAAAATAATAATTGTGAAATGAATCTCGTTTCATTTTCAATTCAAAAGGTGCCCCCTTCAAATTAATCAATCTTAACCATACCACCTCCCCTGATGTGTTTACCTTCATCAGGAAAACATTCGAATTGGCTGAACCGGTAAAACTTTTACCGCCAAATGAAAGCTTCCCTAAAAAAACACCTGAAATTACACATCCATCTGAATCGTTGATCAGAGTGAGTGACTTGGCTCCTACCAACTCTTTCTCCCACTCTTTCTTTTGAGCAGAAGCCGATGAGTAGAATAAAACCATAAATAGCAACAATAAACAAACTTTCATATCAGCTCCTTTTATATAAATCTTTTACTAACCCAAATACCATTCTTTTTAATCAATCTTACGACCTGTTCCCTCCCGGTTAGTTTGGAGAGATCGACTGCAGAAAGGTCTACTCCTTTGACATGAGGGGCATCAATTGGCACATACTTGATTGAATATCTTACAGTATATGAACCGTCGTCATTCTTCTTTTTCTCCAGGATATTTATTTCCTGATCAAAAAAGCAGAATTTTCTCCCGGTATTTGTTTTAATTACCGATTGAGTTGAGTTTATGTACTCGAGGCCTTTTTCGGTTAATGACCCTCTGATCTCATATGAAGTTCTTTCTCCCTTTTCGGTAATATATCCATTGTTAACCATCCAGTCCATGAAGGCTTGATTGAATTTTGCAGATGAAAGAAATTTCATCTTTTCAATTCGCTGATCCAAACTCATCCCTCCATTTGAACCATAAATTGCACCTGTTTGCAACGAAATCGATTTATCGTAGCTTTGGTCAAGAGTGGTGCCTTTCTCTTTTAGAATGTCATTTTTTATCGCCTGGACTATCACCTGCTCCGTCGGACCACCACACCCGATGACAAACAACGACAACAAAACCGCGAAAACTGCTTTTGGAATTAATAATTTCATAAGAAATCTCAAAATTAGTTGTTAAGTACTCGACACAATAATTTTTCTGAGTCCTGTAAACCCACGGAACAAAAAATTTAATTTGTCCTTATAAACTCGACCCTCCTGTTCCTCTGACGGCCTTCATCTGTTGAATTGGAGGCTACGGGCTTGTCAAAACCAAATCCTTTTACTGTCAATCTTTTTGCGTTGATACCGTGATTCACCAACCAGGTCTTTACCGCTTTTGCACGATCAAGTGACAACTTTTGATTGAATTGTCGCCCGCCGATATCATCCGTGTGCCCTTCCAGAGAAAAGTTATAATTGGGGAAAGCCTGCAACAGTTTCAGAGTTTTCTGCAATCGTCTGTCAGACTCCGGGGTAATCGTGGCTTTTTGAAACTCAAATTCTATTCCTTCAAGAACGATTATTTTGTTAACCTCTATTACATCATCCTCTTTGTCGTTTGGATCGGTTCCCCTTTCGACTTCAGTTTTATCATCAACTCCACTGTTGTCACTGTCAATCAGGAGCGGGTTTGTATAATAATAGAATATCTCCTGGTAATCTCCCAGTCCGTCATTGTCTGAATCACCCAGTGAGGGATTTGTGTGGTATTTAAATACCTCATCACCATCGGATATCTGATCAATATCGGTATCAAACACCAGTGGCTTTGTTTTGTAGACAAATATTTCATCATAATCTTTGATACCATCTCCATCACTATCGGCGATTAATGCATTCGTGTGATATACTACAATCTCATCCCGGTCATTTATCCCGTCCTCGTCTGTATCAGCTTTGAACGGGTCAGTATTGAATTTTTTAATTTCATCACGATCTGTTATTCCATCTCCGTCTGTATCAGCTAATGCAGGATCAGTCTTATAAGTGAAAACTTCATCGTAATCGGACAACCCGTCACCATCTGTATCTGACTTAAGTGGATCGGATTTGTACTTGAAGATTTCTTTATAGTCACTGATACCGTCGCCGTCTGTATCCATATCTAACGGATTAGTTCTGTATTGCAGAATTTCATCGCCGTCGTTTAGTCCATCACTATCCGTGTCAGTATACAATGGATTTGTTTTATACTTATAAAGTTCATCACCATCACTGACGCCGTCTCCATCAGTATCGGCTTTCAGCGGATCCGTTTTGTATTTAAATATCTCATCATAATCGCTGACTCTGTCACCGTCTGTATCTGCTTTTTCGGGGTCTGTACGATAAATCTCTTCTTCATCTGAGTTAGTTATTCTGTCTCCATCGCTATCTCTAAAGAACCCATTGCTGCCAAAGACCAAGCGTGTTCCGAAATAAAACAAATTTGTTCTTGTGGTTGAATCCTTGGATTCGAGAACAAAACCATTTGCCAGGTTTAGACCAAGAGTTAGACCAATACTCATAAATTTATTTAAATGAACATCATAATTCATTGTCGCAGTATAGGAGACAATCCAATCATATTTTTTTCCGACCTCATATTCGGTCCTAGTCACAGTTAGAATGGGACTTTTCAGTTTCTCTACATACGCTAAACTTATGCCTAACGGATAAAGTTGGAATGACCCCGATCCTTCCTGTGAACCAAACCCCAATTTTAAATCCAGGTTATACAGGTCTGTTTCGTAAGACTGTGACCCTTCGGAAAAATCTCTAAATTTGAAATAGCCAATTCCAAGTTCAAGAATCCTTCCCGGTGATTGAACAAATACTCTGCCATATGCATTCGGTGCTGACAACTCAGTTCTAAAATTTGATGTATTTATTCCACTCTCAATTCCTGCCAAAAAGCCATTTAACTCATTCCGATATTGCGTATAACAATTCGCAGAAAACAGGATTAAAAAAAGAAATGTCAATAGTGTATATTTTTTCATGATGTACCTTTTTCAGATTACAGACAAGAGATATTCAAATTTTGTAAAGTAATCATTAATAGTGTTTATGAGCCACTGCGAACAATTTTAATAAATAAATATTCTTGATTTCTGGATATCTTCTGCATTATCAATTTACTGGTCAACATTATGCCTGGAATTATAGTGATATGAAATAGCCGCCCTTTCGAGCGGCCTTTCAACATTATTTATTTCATATAAGCAATTTTGCGTACCAGTCTCACCATTTGGCCTCTTGATGATTCAGCGTTCAAAACAGCAAAGTATATTCCAGAAGGCAGTGAATCTGCGTTCCAGACAACATTGTGACTGCCAGCAGCAAGTACATCGTTTACCAGATCCTTAACAACCTCACCCAATGCGTTAATTATAGTCAGCTTCACTTTAGACTGTAACCCAAGTGAAAATGTGATTGATGTTGATGGATTAAACGGATTGGGGAAATTTTGATTCAGCGTGAAATCCTGCGAGTTGATTGATTCAATCGTGACGACATTTGAGAAGGAAACTGTGCCATCAAAATCCATTTGTTTCAAGCGGTAAGAAAATGTACCCGTTGGTGCAGCATCCAGATATTCATAATTGTTTCTTTCTGTTGAAGTGCCTTTGCCTTTCACAAAAGCCAAGGGCAGAAAAATTGAACCATCCTCTGATCTTTGAACCTCAAATCCAAGATTATTCAATTCAGACGCTGTACTCCATCGTAGCATAATGCCTGATGGGGTATTTGTCGCAGAGAAAGAGGTTAACTCCACCGGGACGAGTAACATCGATCCTAATGGGAGCAAGGGTTGAACAGAACCATTTGATCTATTGGCTTCAACTTGGCCAAAACTAAGTGGAAATGAAGTACTTACAGGTGTGGTTGATTTAATTTTAAACCTGAATTTTATTAGTTCACCAAATCCTGAATTTCCCCCAGATGTTCTGTAAACGGCAGCGGCTACTAGTGAGTCATCAGGTATAACTGTATATTGGGCATTTGTTAAAAATGACCCAACTTGATAATCAATGAATTCTATGTATTGCTTTAATCCATTTGTCCCATAAAGCAACTCGAAGGATACAACTTTTACACTATCAACCGGATAATTGCTGGAGCCAATTTGAATAGAAACAGTTACTGTATCGCCTGGAGTTGCGGGGGCCTGCGGAACCAGTACTTGAAGAGGGGGTATCGAACTTGTAATTTCATAGGGTAATGTTCCCGCACTATTAATAGTGTGAGTCCTTCCGAAATTCACTATCACTACATTTATATCAGTTATGTTGATCGCTCCATTTCCATTACAATCAATATAGGTTAAAGAGGGTGCAGTCCAGAATGGTGCACTCTGCCCTGTCCAACTATTTGAAGCGTTGGGCCGAACTGGACCTGTGGCTCCATAGTTTACAATAATTGGGTTAATATCAAGAATGTTTACTACACCATTATTATTAGCATCACCAGGCCAAACGATTGCTGCTTCAATGACTGTTAATGTTTTAGATTGAGGGGTAATATTGATCACATTGCCATTCGCATCATTCGCAAGAATTGATCCGAATGTAAAAGTAATTTGCTGACCAGCTATAGCCTGATTATTAACATTAAATTTAAATCTAATCAAACTTCCATATCCGCTGTTCCCTCCAGTAGTCCTGAATATTGCAGCATCGACTCGACCATTTTGATCGTCAGGAACAACGGTTGCCTGAGCACCGGTGATAAATGTCCCAACTTCGTAAGTTACATAATCGTTTATAACTGTTGCCGAATAATTGAGTTCAAAACTGATTACTTTTAACTCACTAACGGGACTATTCTGATTACCAACTTGGATATCCAACCAATAATCTTGTCCTTTTTGAACAGTTTCACTTGAAGTTACAGGTACGAGCGGGACTCCAGGTGTAGCGTTAAAGTTGGCGGTAACAGAATTGTCAGCATTCATTGTTATTGAAGTAGGGTTTGTGTTACCTGATAAAGCTCCACTCCAATTAGCAAAAGTATTATTAGCATCAGCTACAGCCTCCAAAGTGACGCTACTTCCAGAATTGAATTGAGATGAGTAAGGTAAAGTCTGAAGCGTACCGTTCACTTTGACTTTCCCGGAGCCATCACCTCCTTTGGTCAAAGATAATGTGTAATTTATTGATACTGCACTGAAGTTAGCCGTAACAGATTTGTCAGCATTCATTGTGATGGAAGTTGGGTTTGTGTTACCAGACAAAGCTCCACTCCAATTTGCAAAAGTGTTATTTGGATCGGGTACAGCTTCAAGGTTGATGTTACTTCCTGAAATGAACTGGGCAGAATATGGCAGATTCTGTAGAGACCCGTTCACTTTGACTTTCCCGGAGCCATCACCTCCTTTGGTCAACGACAATGTGTAATTTATTGGTACTGAATTGAAATTAGCTGTAACAGATTTGTCAGCATTCATTGTGATGGAAGTTGGGTTTGTGTTACCAGACAAAGCTCCACTCCAATTGGCAAAAGTGTTATTTGGATCGGGTACAGCTTCAAGAGTGATGTTACTACCTGAATTGAACTGGGCAGAATATGGCAGGTTCTGAAGTGAACCGTTCACTTTTACTTTCCCGGAACCATCACCTCCTTTGGTCAACGACAATGTGTAATTTATTGGTACTGAATTGAAATTAGCTGTAACAGATTTGTCAGCATTCATAGTGATGGAAGTTGGGTTAGTGTTACCAGACAAAGCTCCACTCCAATTTGCAAAAGTGTTATTTGGATCGGGTACAGCTTCAAGAGTGATGTTACTACCTGAAATGAACTGGGCAGAATATGGCAGGTTCTGTAGAGACCCGTTCACTTTGACTTTCCCAAAACCACCACCCCCTTTACTAAGACTTAAGGAATACTGTAGAACTGCTTCTTGAGTCACATCGCAAATACCTGAAATTGGATTACCCGTTACAGTTCCTCTTACTGTAATCCTGCCAGTTCGAGGTATTGTGGTTCCATTCGAAGTATAGCTAACGGTTATAGAGCCATTGTTATTGCCACTTGAAGGACTATAAGTTAAAAAGCTTTGATCTGAAATGACAGTCCAAGGAACATTGGATGTGACTGAAAGAGAAAAACTACCAGCTCCCGATGAAACGGTTTTTGTAGATGGTGACACAGTCAAGGTGGGGTCTACAAGAGTAAATGCCTTCGGGTTTGTAGCCCCGGAAGCGGGAGTAACATCAAACCAGGTGTTATTCATTTGACCCTTTACTCTGATACTATAATTTGACCCGGGAGAATTATTGATTTCATTAAATACTGTAGCTTCAATATTATAGGATCTTTCCTGGCCAGCAGTAAAGCTGATATTGGTATAAGTCATTGCATCAAATAAAAAATCGCCATTGGGTTTATGAATTGCAATGGCAATCGATTGAAGGGTTATCGGTTGATTATTCGTCTCCTTTAATGAAAATGAGACATTAAATGGAACCCCTTTAACAATTGTTGATGAAGAGGTTATCCCTGTCCATACCTTTACAAAACCTGAGGTTGTGGGCTTTCTTAACCATCCTTGAACTGAGTAGGACGAAGAAAAAGACCCAATGGTGTAGTATCCATTCTGTGGAGAATATGAAAGGGTCATTGAATTATCGGATGAGTTATTATTCCAGTTTTGTTGTATAACATTTATATAGTTGCTGCCGATCTCGCGAATTATCGCAACATGACCATATTGACCTCCACCTGAACAAAGTATGTCTCCAACTTGCGGAGCGGTCGTGCCCCCGTTGTTATATGGTGTCAGTCCATGTGCTGCTGCATTAGGGTAGTAATCATTTGCATTATGTCCGGCAATCCGTATATTCTGAGCATAAACTGCAGCATAGTATCTGTTCACAAATTCAACACATTGCCACTTCATTCCGGTATTTGTACCAGAATAATAATTGTATTCATTGCTGACATTGCCAACTGTTCCATTCGAGTAAGCAATCACTCCGTTGAATGTTCCAACTTGAGCACCGAATTGTCCAACATCGGTAACAACAAGAGGCCCAACTTCCCTATAGATAGTTGTGTTGGATCTCAGTTCTACTCTTACTTTATAATCATTTCTGACTTCCCAATCAGTAGTCACAAGATTCTGAGAACCACTTCCCGACACATTCGTACTGGCATCAACCCACAAGTTGCTTCCTTTATATATCCGGACATTTACATTCCCGGAAAATCCAGACCATGATGCCAAAAATGTTCCACCTTTTGGAACTGATGAGGGTGTTACAGTTAATGATTGAGATAGACAAATAGAAACAAAAAGCGACCAAGTGAGAAAAAAATTTTTCATGATTGTCCTCATTGATTAATGAAAAAATGCGATATCCCAAGTATCAAGAATATAGCCTTGCAGAATCCCTTGGTTTATCGCTAGCGAGGAACAAGATTCATGCCATTTTTTTAACGCGAAGAATTTTGTGTAAACAAACCGAAATAGGCATAAATGTCCTCCGAATGCGAAACAATTGGAGATTTTGATGAGGTAAAATAAAATACAATTTTACCGGAGTAAAGCAGGATTTTACAATTATTTCAGTTTTGTCAGAATTGAACAAAGCGGAATATGCAAGACTTAACTCCAGGCTTCAAAGGCAGGGTGAAGAATTATACTTTTTGGAGTATCAACCTTTTGAGCTGTGAAAATGAAAGTTTTGTTTGCTCATGCCTGCAAGCAGAGCAGCTTTGGTTTTATTTCCGTCACATATTTTGATAAGTTCTGAAAAATATGACTGTTCAAACAATTTTTTAGCATCTTCAAACGGAGGCAATTCGCCATGAAACTGGATTCTCAATTTTTCTTCATTCCTCGAGTTTGAAAAAAACGGGCTGAAGTTTTCCACCTGAATGACATCCGGATCAGGATTGTCGAACGCTTCCACCATCGCTGAGATTATAGCATTCTCTAATTCTCTCACATTTCGATTCCATTGCAGGCTCTTCAAAAAGGGGATTACATCTTTCGAAAAGGTCAATCGATCTCTTCCATCTTCTAACCCGTGAAGCCGTAAAAAGTAAGGTGCAAGTTTTTCGATATCTTCCAATCTGTCTCTAAGTGGAGGCACAATCATGGTGTTGACCTTTATCCGACTGATAAGGTCTTCCCTGAAATTCCCATTCGAGGACAGTTTTTCCGGGTCTTCCAATGTCGAAAGAATTATTCGTACATCAACGCGTCTGGGTTTAACCCGTGCATCTTCGCCCACTTTTCTGATTGTCCTGAATTGCATAAATTCAAGCAGTTTTATCTGAAGAGCAGGTGATATTGAGGAAAACTCAGAAATATGCAGAGTACCCCCATTGCATATCTCGAGTAAACCGGTTCTCGATTTTCCCGCTCCTGTAAATGCACCCTCTGCATATCCAAATAATTCAGACTCCAGTAATGATTCGCTAAGCGTCTGCAGATTTATGCTTCTGAAGATATTGTTCTTTCTTATGCTGTTTTTATGTATTTGATAAGCAATAATATCCTTACCCGTTCCCGTCTCGCCCAGAAGTAAAAGTGTGTGGTCATGTTTTGAGTGTTTTATTATATCAGAATATATCTTGCTTCCTGTTTCCGAGTTATGGATAAAATTCTCAAAGAAGTGATATTCCCTCTCAATTGCCTGTTTTCTCAGATCCGCTCTACGAATTTCCAATGCCCTGTCTATCTTAAGAACCAATTCGTCCAAGTCAAATACTTTGGGGACAAAGTCATTTGCACCTGATTTCATACACTTCAAGACCGATTGAACATCATTTTGTTCAGATACCACAATTATCGGAATCAGCTGATCAAATTCTTCCCGGATTTTTTTAATGAGTTGAAACCCGGATACTTTGGGTAACTTTAGATCAACCAGAATTGCAGAATAAAATGATGTTTCAATTTTATTTAAACATTCCTGTGAATTTATTGCACACTCTACATCAAATTTATCATTCAATAGTGTGCTGACCAGCCTTAAATATTGTAAATCGTCGTCTACAATCAGTATTCTATCCTTCAAGATAGCTCCTTTTTATCGTAATTTAGCTTTATTTTTATCGTGGTGCCTTGGAACTCTTTCGAAGTAATATCGAGTTCAGCACCCAACTCCATTAAAAGTCTTTTCGCGTAAATCAGACCCAAACCGCGTTTTTCCCCTTTGGTCGAGAAACCTTTTTGGAAAATTTTCTCCATGTGGGCTTCTGATATTCCTATCCCGTTATCTTCTATAATTATTTCTAATTCATCAGCCGTAAATTCAACCTTGATTAGAATTTGTCGTGGAAAATTGCGTGAATCATAGAATGACTCAATTGAATTTTTAATAAATATATTAATACATTCCGAGAGTTTTGTCGAATCGGTGTATAGATAAATATCTTCCTTAATCCTCACGAATTTTACTTCAATCCCGTTAGCCTTCGTTTTTTCGTATGATTTTTCGATTTTACCAAGATAACTGTTTAATATTATCTTGCTCTGGTCGACTGACCTGATCTTAATTTTATTCATAACTTTTCCCAAACGGTCAATAAGTCCGGTCATATTGATGGCTTCTGATGCTATCAGTTTGTACTCACCTCTGGCAATCGCTTTGCCAAGATTCTCGGCAGACTTTGTCATCAATATATAAGTACGATTCAACAACTGAAAATCTTTTCGGTCAAACTGAACTTCGGCAAACATTCTTAAAGAACTTAAGGAAAGCAAAATTTCCTTAATTGCCGGCAGAGTTAATAATTTAAATTCGGAAAGCATTTCATTTAATTGCTCCATGATATAGTTGTTCCTGGAGCCCGTTTCTGAAAGATAAAATCTGACATTTGTCAGTAAAAGTGCAATCGATGAAAGATTGGATTTTCGCCCTTCACCGTGGTTAAACAGATACAACTGTTGAGTTAACTTCGCGACATCAGGCTTGTAGTTCATCCCCTTCTGAGAAAAAATGTCCTGTATTTTTAAAGATGCCAAAACCAGACCCGCTGACAACACGACTGGCAAAATGAACATTCCAAAGGAACCTGCCGTTTGGTCTCGCCATTGAGAGTTGTACAAATCTTCACTCGTGAACAGGTTGACCAAAACTTGAGAGATCACAAAAGTGATACTCACGATGAATAATGATTGTCTAAACGAGAGTTCCAAATTCCTAAAGAATAATTTGTAGTTATTTACATCGTAGTGGACATACCAGAAAAATACGATCGCCAAGAATGTGATTAGCATAATTTTGATGTAGAAGTCTGCCTGCAAGATCATTCTGCGAATTTTTTCAAACATTCTTTTCGAATTACTTATCAGGCTTGAATGCTCGAAAACATCCAGATATGAACTTTCGAGAATATCGACTGTGACGGTATCTCCCGAAACGGGGAAGAAAATCTTAATTTTCGACTTATCCCCTAAAGGAGAGACTTGTATATTCAATTCAGATGATATTTGAGAGCAGTACCCCTCGCCGGTACCTATCTCCTTGAAGAAATAGACAGAATCCTCACTAATTCCCCAGACTTTTACTCCGGCCAAACTGGAATTAGTTTCGACAGGATGAATCTTCAAATTCACCTGACTCACCTCCTTTCTGTTATTTTCAACATACATGTTCTCGTACAACATGGTTAATCCTTTGAATTGACCGACAATCAGATCCAAGTCGCCATCCCTGTTGGCATCAATCACACCGAGTCCGGTACCATAACCTTTAAGTGGATTGATACTTGATCTACTCAGGCTTAATGGTTTCTTGATGAAACTGAATCCTGTGACAGACGAAGAATCCTGATAGTTAAAATATATGAAAGCATTGTCTGTGCAATTAATTGCAATATCAACAAACGAATCACTATTAAAATCAGCCGCAACTGAACCATAAATCGTTGAAGGGTCTTTTTCTTTTAATAAATCAGAAACTTTGCGAAAAACATGTCCCCCCTGGTTTAAATATAACTTTGGAATACTGCCACGGTAACTAACAAAGATATCAAGGAATGCATCATTGTTGAAATCTGCAAAAAGTGCTGAATTTGTGAGAAGTGTGGTGTCTGAATCCAGTCCTAATTCTTCAGCCACATCTGTAAAACCTCCGTTTCTATTTAAGTATAATTTGCTCTTGCTGTTCCAACCAACGACCAGTAAATCTGTCAGTCCGTCATTATTTATATCACCAACTGTGGCATGTATAGAGTTCCCGGCGGAAAGGAGTCCGTACTCTTTAGTTTGATCTTCAAATTCCAAACCATTTTTATTAATCAACAATTTATTGCTCGCGAAAAAATTTGATACGAATATGTCAATCCAACCATCATTATTAAAGTCAGCGAATGTAACAGATTCCGATCTTGAAAAAACAGAGTCCAAATGATATTCTTTTGTGACATTTTGAAAGTAGCCGTTTCCATTATTTAAGAATAATCCACCTCCACTATCCATCGTTGACAGGATTAAATCAGGATGACTGTCATTGTTGATATCAACGAATTTTCCTGAAATATCACTATGGACATTGCCATAAGAATCCCTGGGAAATCTATCTTTGATTTCAATATAATCCTCTGACTTCGAGTCAAATTTTAACAGTCTGTTCGTTCCAAAAGGCTCGACAAACAGTATTTCCTCTTTTTCGTCATTATCGATATCACCAACGGCAATTCCGTAGGTATACCCTAAATTAACAACTTTGCCAATATCAAAATCAGTTGTACTGAGCGTTTTGGAAACGGTATTGGTAGGATATCCATCTTTCTTTAAAGTCCTGAAGAATACCTCTCCGGATGCATAAAGTATCTGAGTCTCTGAGTCCGCTCTTAAAAATTGGTAGGGATGGAATGGTAAGTTGAATCTCCTCGATGTAAACTTATTTTGATCAACCAAATAGAGTTTGAATATTATTCCATCTTCTCTCCATATTTCTAAAATACCAATGGAGCTATAGTCGAAAATAAGACTAAAATTGTCTTTACCCGGGAACAATTTGAATTTTTCTATATCGAAGGTAGTAACCTCATAGTTCTTTCCCTTCACCTGCATTCTAAATCCACTGCCATTTTGAGAGATTATCAGAAAATCATCGTTGTTTGCGTTGATAACTGTCAGTTTACTCCTTTGATCTTCGCCAATATATTTATTTTGAATCAGGTAGCCGGTGACATCTTCAATTTGATCCAAACCAATTCTATATAATAATATCGCTTTGTCACACACAATCAACAATTTGTCAGTGTTGTATTTCAACTGTGAAGGATACACCACTTTCACTCCATCCACTGTATAAGGATTTGACAGACTTTTTTCCTTTACAGTACAGTTTTCACCGGAATTGGTTATTTTAATTCTGTATAATAGCATAAACGAGCAGGCGATAAACTCGTTTTCACTAACGGGATAGAATTGATAGATGGTATTTCGGAATTGATTTTTATCTATCCTGACCAAATCATACAGAACAATCCTGTTATTAACTATTTTGTATTTTGAGAAACATATTTCCCTCGGATCATGAAAATCTCCACCTTGCACAATCTGAAAAAAGGCAAATTTTTTACTGAAGGAAAGGTTTTTAACATTCCAGTTCAATGAAAACAACCTATTGTCTTTATCTTGCAATACCAGATTTTTCCCCTGTATAAAAATATTCTCTGTGTTGATAAAAGGCAGATATTTTTCTATTAGGGATATTGAGTCCAATTCATGATATATAAAATTTGCTGCGGAGTCATAGAGTAAGAATTGAGAATTTCCGGATTGAGTAGTATTGAAGGATGATTCAGTTTTATCGAGAATTGTTCCAGTGGACAGAAGAAACAAGAACAAATTCACAAAAAAGGTTGTACCAATTATCATTTAATCAAAACTTTAATTTTTTTAAGTCCATTGATAAAAGTATATTTTGGATTACGACCTGATTGTCATCGATATTGAGATAAAAGAGTGTCTCGTATACCTGCTATTTTTTTTAACCCGGCATAAATCGGAATCAATTTCGTAAACTACCAAAATAAATTTGGTTTAATACTGATTATTATCTTAAATCGTAAAAACGAGTTGTCCCTTTGAAATTTATTGAAACCTAAACATTTTTAAAGGGTATTTTTTCGCCCCCATTTAATTAAAAAAAGCCCGGCAATTTTCACTGTCGGGCTTTTTTATTTTATCCGTTAGGACTGTGTTTTTTCCCATAGGGAAGGAGGTAAATGTTTATGGTCAGGGGGTTCCTTCCGCCTTTGATACTCGGGCGAAGAGATATTTCATTCTGACATATGTGAGGATTGAATAAGCAACTCCAAGCACTGCAAGATGTTTCAGTTCGGGAATTATGAGCGACACATCCCCGCCCATCCTGAAGGTCTTCATAAAGGCTGATAAAAACGGTTTTAACGGCAGAATATCACCCAGAATTATCAACGGCTCGGGGAATGCAATTTCGGGCCATGCAAATCCGGTCAAAAAGAAAAAGGGATATGAAGTGAATGCAATTATCTGCAATACACCCAGCTTCGACTTAAAAAACGAACCAATCAACACTGTGAACGATATGCTCACGAACAGAAAAAACAGTGTAAGAATCATTGTGTTGAAAACGGGTGCATACGATGGTACTTCAAAGAGCCAATAATGAAATGTTATAAAGAAGAAAGCGTAGACCGCAAAAAAACAGAAGTAGATCAGGGTTTTTCCTGCGATGGCTGCCGAAGTACTGCCGTTTGCATCTCTGTACCACTTCATTACTGTTTTTTCCTCCCTCTCTTTCGCCAGTGACTGAGCAAGCCCGAGTATCAGCGTTTGCTGTAAAATGAGCATCAGCACACCCGGAATAAGGAAATCACCATATGTAAGCATCGGATTGTACATGAACCTGACATCTTCCTTCACGGGTTCCACCAGTTCCTCTGCCTGCTTCCTTCCGACACCTTTTTGATTAAAAACTTTCATTCTGCTCTCAACAGCGTATGCAAATCCAATATCGTTCACTGCTTTGTTAATATCATTCGAGTGAAGAAACCGCTGTGTATTGAGCAGCACTTTTACCGTGTTATGTCTGCCTGATCGAGAATTGGCATCAAAATCCTTAGGTATTACGATCATCCCCTGCACTTCGTCATTCTTCAAAAGTGATTCAGCTTCGTTTATTTCGGAAGAATTGTAAGTTACTCTCAAGAGTTGACCGGCATCAAGATCGTTGATAAACTTTCGGGAGGAAGTGGTGCCATCCTGATCTACCACAACTACCGGGATATCGGTTTCGGTCTTGTTGAAATAGAGTGATGCATAGAAAATCGAGTAAAACAACGGGGCAATCAGCACAAGAATCCGGATATCCGTATCGTGTGACAGATTTACAATTTCCCGTTTAATGATCGCAAAAAAGCCGTTTATCTTCAGTTTCATACTGCAACACCCGCTTTTCTTCGTGCCACTGTCCCCTTTATTCCTGCAATCACCACGATCAAAACAGCCGGTATCAGGATACCAGCTATCTGCATGTTCAATTGATTGCCAATGTCTGACAAATTCTCGCCCATCAGGTATAACCTTATAAATCCATCGAGAAACTGCGTATAGGGGATAAAACGGGCAAACAACTGGTGAGCTTCAGGCATTGCCCAAAGAGGGTAGGTAAGTCCGCTGAAAACAAATGCCGGTGTTGTAAAAAACAAAATTATCTGAGTTGAAAGCATTATATTTTTTATCACAACCGAGACAAGCATCCCAAGCATCAGGCTCGACAAACCAAATAAAAATGTGTAAAAGAACAGTTCCCCTGCACTTCCGCGGAGCGTGATAGAGAAGAGAGGAAAGATGACCCCCAACAGAATCATTACATCCGCTGCACATATTATAATGTATGGAAGTGTCTTGCCAATCAGTCCTGAAACTGAATTGAGAAAAGAATTTCCCTCCTCCACAAAATTGATTTCTTTGTGATTATAAACTGTAGTTCCTGCAAGTGACAGACTCATGAAAATTACAAATACGCATAAGCCCGGCAGGAGGAAATCGACATAGCTGTAGTTTGAATTGTAGAGAATCTGCATGTCAAATCTCACGGGACTGATCACATCCATTGCCTGGGCTTCCGTCATTCCCCCTGATCTGAATTTCTTCAGAAGAACACCACCCGAAATGGTTTTGAATATTTTCGTTGCATCGCTCAAAATGTAATTGCTTTTTATCACATTCAGCCCGTTGGCAAACACAACGGGATGAACCTGCTTCCCTTTTTTGATCTCCCTTTCCATATCCCTGGGCAATGAAATGATCGCATCTATCTCCCCTTTTATCATTCCGGCTTCAGCTTCCTTCAAGGATGCGTAGCCACTCACAATTTTGAAAGATGGCGAGGAGGCAAAATAGGAGACAGCGGTTCTGGAGATTACGCTGTTGTCCGCATCAAGAATTGCAACAGGTATCCCCCTGACCAAGGCACTTTGATAGAGAAAGCCAAAGAACAAAAAGAGAACCGGCGGCAGAATTACCGTAATCACAAACAGTGACCTCGTGTCGCCGATCCTTTTGATCTCGTTTAAAAATGCTTCAACAGTTTTCCACTTTTTCATTCTGCTCATATTACATTTCGAAGTTAACGCTCATTCCGGGTCTAAGTTTTATCGATTTATCCTTCGGTCTTACTCTTACTTCAAAAGTTCTTATCTCAAAATCCGCTTTTTGATTTGTTGGTCTCCAGTTGGCAAATTCTCCCATCGCAGAAATATAGAAAACCTCGAATTCATACTCCTTATTACCCAGAGCAGGAATTTTCCCTTTCATCACTCCCCCTTTTTTCACTCCCTCAAGCATTGTTTCCTTAAGTTGAAGTGTAACCCACACATCACTCAAATCGAGAATAGTGAATACCGGATATCCTGCCGAAGCAATTTCGCCAACATCCACAATTTTCTTTTTCAGTTCTCCTGAAACGGGAGCTTTAATATTCAGCTCTTCCTTGTAGGCGAGCACTTCACTTACTCCACTTTCCGCCTGCATAAAACTGCTTTTTGCCATCTCCTGCTCCTCGGGTCGTGCACCGGCAAGGACGAGGTCATATTTCGCTTTGGCTGCGAGCATTTGCTCTTCAGCAGCTTTGTACTGGAACTCATAAACATCCCTCTCCTGTGCGGAAATCAACTGTTCACCGTAGAGGTTTTGCATCCTGGTCCATGTCTTCGTGGCAAGATCAAACTGAAGTCGTGCCTGGTTATACAGTTTTTCGACTGCTTCCTTCTCCTCGGGTCTCGCACCATTCAAAGCCATTTTATATTTTGCTCTGGCGGCATTTTTAAGATTTTCCGCCTGACCTGCTTTTGCATCGAGTTCCTTGCTTTTAATAGTTGCCAGAAGATCCCCCTCTTTAACGATGGCTCCCTCCTCAAAGTAAATTTCACTTATTCTGCCTGCGATTTTTGAAGCCACATCGATGTCCCTGGCTTCCACCATTCCTGAAATTACGGTCTTCTTTGCTGATTCATACGATTTGTTCAGAAATATCGCTCCTGAAATTATCAATAGAGCAGGAATAAGAAGAACCAGGAAATACTTTATCTTTTTCATTTAATCACCTCACCCGGGTTTGTCCAAATTTTCAAAAAATCTTCCGGCTTTCCGGCAGCCGAGAGGAGTAAGTTACAGTTTTTGTAAAATTCAAATAATGAAGTTTTAAGGTCAATCTCGCTTTTCTCGAGCATCATCTCAGCATCCACTACTTCGATCGAAGTCCCAAGTCCCGTTTCAAATCTCTTCTCGTTGAGGCGGAGATTCTCCTTTGCGAGATCAATTGCCGGGATTCCTTTTTCATATCTTTCCACAGAATTGATCACCGAAGTATAGTGTTTGCTCACGAGCAGTCTGATCTTGGATTGAGCATCCTTTTCGATGTATCCAATCTCCTTGTTCAACAGTTTACTGTTTTGAAGGTTTGTGTAGTCCTGCATTCCGTTGAAAAGATTGAGATTCAGCGACACTCCCACTGCCCACCTTGGTTCTATCGCTGACAGATACTCGGGGTAAAGTTCATACTTTCCGAATGCTGCAATAACCGGCATAAACTTCGACCTCTCCAAAGCAATCTTCTCTTCAGAAAGCTTTTTCTTCAAGTCAATCAGTTTCAGGATTGTATTGTTTTGTCCGGCAAGAAGATGAAAATATTCAGCCTCTCCCTGAAAACCCTTAAAAACGAGACTGTCAGCAACAATTATTTCACTGTTTTCGTCGATTGCCATTGAATTTTTCAGGGCAAGAATTGCAAGTTCAAGCTTTTTTGTATCATCAAAGAGATTTCTCTCTGCGTCAGATACCGCAACTTTCGCCCGCAAATAATTATAGTTGGCAATTAACCCCTCAGCGAGCATTTTCTTTGCCCGCACTTCATGTTTTTGCATTCCTGCGAGGATGTCACGCCTCACCTTTACCAGATCAGAGAGAAAAACCACATTCAGCCAGTTTGCCGTTACCTCGGAAGTAATCTCGTTTCTTACTCTCTTCAGTTCCAATTCCGCAACCTGATATTCGAGTTCCGCGGCGTTGTTGGCTGCTATTATCTTTCCTCCTGTAAAAAGGGGCTGTACTCCGGTGATTGTTGCCGTCCAGTAGTCCTGTTTTTTGAGAGTGCTCTTAAATTCCGGAAGCAACGAATTCAACTGACCCGCATATTTTTGAGTTAATGCCAGTTTTTGTGCATCAGTCAAAGGTGCCTGACCCCCGAGAATCGTGTAAATATTGGCAAACTCAGCCTGATTTTTCGACTGGAGTGTAATCATCGCTTCCCTGATGGGATTCAGGTCAATGGCAATCGGGTCATTAATGTGTGTGAATGAATATCCCAGATTTATTTTGGGGAGATAATTTCCAAAAGCCTCTGTTTTACCGTTTTCTCTTTGCAGAAGTGCGGTTTCCATCTGCTTAATCAACGGATGATTTTTCACTGCAGTTGAAAGTGCACCGGGCAGATCGATTTTTTGTGCTACTTCCTGCGAACTGGCTCTAAAAATCAAAATCAGGGAAAGCAGGAATGTCTGCATTGATCTTTTTATATACATTTCTTGTTTCATTACTTTATAATAATACATAAATCATTATTCATTTATAAACAAGAAGTGCATGGCACTTCTTCATTTCAATTGTTAGTTTTGAATACCTTTTTTGATGAAGGTTTTCACATTTATTCTGATTGCGCTAAGCGGGACGATTCTGGGTTCTCTCGCCCAAATCTCGAGCAACAGTCTGATTCCGCCAAGAATATAGAATCTGAGCACCTTCACATTCAGATTGGGATTGATGCTTTTGTTCTTGATCCCGTCCTGAATTATGAGCTCTGCCTTTGACATGAAATCATGGTAATACATCACTTCCGTTTCAGCGTTTCTCATTACATGGTGCTGTTCATGGACGAATACCATAGCGAGGTCAGGATTATTCGAAAAATTGTCGAAAAAGAGGTCTATCAAATAATCCAGTTTGTCGTTAACAGTAAGGTCCTCTCTGTGAGCGAGTACATCAACTTCCTGATACAGTTTTTTCCAAAGGTTCTCAAAAACCTTAAAGAGAAGGTCTTCTTTGTTTACATAATAGAGGTAAAGTGTACCAATCGATACATTGGCAACTTCAGCAATCTTCGCCATCTTCGCACCATGATATCCCTCTTTTGCAAAGACCTTAATAGCGGCTTCAAGGATGTCTTTCTCCTTGTTTCCTTCTTTTACTCTCATCTTTTCTCCCGAATTCAGAAAATTTATGAATCACTATTCAAATATAATCAGTATAAATACCTCTTGCAACAGTTTAACGGGCATTTTGCAAAATTTATTTATGAATGGTGATTCAGTTATGTGAACGGTTTTTAATTGAAGTTTGAAGTCAGAGGTTTGAAGTTTGAGGGCTGAAAATAAATAGACCCGGGTTTTAACCCGGGGGAACGAATTGCGAAGGCTGAAGGCTGAAAACCAATAGCCCTGGGTTTAATCCGTTAAATTCGTCTCATCCGTGTTCCGTTTTCGTCCATGCTAATACAAAAACGAGAAGAGATAGAGCGGAATCCTTCTGCCGAATCCTGTTTCAATGCCATCGGAAACAATAAATCTTAGGAATGCAATACTAATTTTTCCTGAAAAACCGGGAATGCAATACTAATTTCTATCGAAATATTAGTAATGCATTCCCAATTTGCTACAAATCCAGGTTCTTTCCGAAGGGAATTTCGTGAGTGAGGCAGTGGAGGGTGCCGAGACCCCAGACAAGATCGACAGCACTGATTCCGACAACTTTGCGGCTGGGGAAAAGCTCTGCCAGAATTCCGAGGGCAATCCTGTCGTTTGGATCGTTAAAAGTCGGGACGAGTACAATACCGTTTGCAATGTAAAAATTTGCGTAACTTGCGGGAAGCCTCAGTCCGTCGAAAATTACAGGTTCCGGCATCGGGAGAGAAACGACTTCGAGCTTCGAACCGTTTTCAAGGACTGCCGACTGCAGTCTCTCCCTGTTCTCTTTCAGAAGCCTGTAATTGTCATCTCTCCGGTTTTTCTCTTCACACAGAACCACGGTGGTTGGAGTGACAAATCTGCAGAGGTCATCCACATGACCGTGGGTGTCATCCCCGGCAATTCCGTTTCCGAGCCAGATAACATTTGTGATACCAAGATATTTTCTGAAGGCAAATTCGTAATCATATTTGGTAAAACCCGGGTTGCGTGTCTGGACTACGGGATCGAGCAGACATTCTTCAGTTGTGAGAAGTGTCCCTTTCCCGTTGGTGTCTATGGCACCCCCCTCAAGCACTATCGGCGTATCATTATAGGAGGGTACCTCCCAGGGAATCGCCAGCAAATCCAGTACTTTTTTCGACGAACGGGCATCCTTTTTGTAGTTGTCGTATTTAGCCCAGGCATTAAAAACAAAATCGAATGCATAAACACTCCCCTCTTTTTTTACAAATGTTCCCATGGAATCGCGGGTCCAGTTTCTGTCCATTTGGGTTTTGATGAACACAATTGCCTCGTCATCAACTTCAGCCATCTTAAGTTTTGCCTTGATGGATGCAAGTTGTGTATCGGAAGTGTAAAGCAAAACCACAGTCTCATGAGGCATCAACTTTTTTACTATTTCGGTATAAACCCACGGAATTGGCTCAAACTTCCCGGGCCAGTCTTCCCTGTTGAAGGGCCAGCCGAGAATGGTTGCGGAGTGTTTTTCGAATTCCGCCGGCATCAGGTATTCAGGTCTCTTCTTTGTCATCGTTTATGCTTTTTTGATAAGGGATGGTTATTCAATTTTCAAGAAATCTTCTGGTAATATCGCCATAGGCATCTGTTCTCCTGTCACGGAAGAATGGCCAGTTTCTTCTTATGTATTCGATCCTTTCGAGATCAATCTCAGCCACCAAAATCGCTTCCTTGTCCACGGGAGCTTCGGCAATAATGACTCCCTGTGGATCGGCAAGGAAAGATGATCCCCAGAATTGGATCCCGGGTTGTTCGGGAACGGGATGTTCAAATCCAACACGGTTAACCGCTGCCACATAAATTCCATTTGCGATTGCGTGTCCCCTCTGCACCGTCATCCAGGCATCCCTCTGCTGTTTTCCGTGCTCTTCAATTTCATAAGGGTGCCAGCCGATTGCAGTAGGATAAAAAAGAATTGAAGCCCCAAGCATTGAAGTGAGCCTTGCTCCTTCAGGGAACCACTGATCCCAGCATATCAGAGTGCCAACCTTGCCGTATTTTGTTTTGAAGGCTTTAAATCCAAGATCCCCGGGGGTAAAATAGAACTTTTCGTAATAAGCAGGATCATCGGGAATATGCATCTTGCGATAAATCCCCTGCACCTCACCATCATCGTCGATAAACACCAGACTGTTGTGATAAACCCCTGCAGACCTTTTTTCAAATATCGGGACAACAATATAAGTGCCCGTCTCTTTGGCAAGTTTCGTAAATGTTTCAGTTGAAACACCGGGAATTGTCTCCGCCAGATCATAGAGGTCAATATCTTCCTTTTGACAGAAGTATTGCGATCTGTAAATTTCCGGCAGACAGATCACATTCGCCCCTTTGGTTGCAGCTTCTCTTACAGCATCAACTGCATTTTTAACATTATTTTCAAGGTCTTCACCAATTTTTAACTGTAAAAGACCGACATTAAACTTGCTTGAGTTCAACTCTTTCTCCTTCTCAAAATTTCATTTTCAGAGGTAACGGTTTCGCAACAACTAATAAGACTTTTCGGAAATAAGTTTTCCGGCTTCGTCATACTCTTTTGTACTCTTCAAAACCCCTTTTTCATACGAATCAACCGACCAAAGGGTGCCGTTTTCACGGAATATTTTTGAATCTCCATGCAGACGGTTGTTTACCCACGACTGTTCTGTCCAAAGCTTTCCCGACTCATACCATGTCTTTGCAGGACCTTCCTTCAGGCTGTTTTTGAATGTTATCTCACTCAGTTTATTTCCGTTCTCAAACCAGGTGACATGAACTCCCTCGGCTTTGCTTCCGACATAGTTTTTTTCAGCTTTCTTTTTGCCGGATGGATAGTACTCCTTCACCATGCCGTGTATTTTGCTTCCACTGTAGGGGTATTCACCCTGCAGTTCTCCTGTCTCGTAATACCATTTTGTAATCCCTTCCTGCACACCATTTGCATACAGCAACTCACCCTTCAGTACTCCCGTATCATAATACTCGGAGGAAATGCCATCGAGTTTACCGTAAACAAAATTTGACACGGATTTTATTCTCCCGTTCAAATGAAATGAAAGATAACTTCCTGAAAAAACACCGTCTGTGTAGGAGCCCTCTTCCCGGATTCTGCCATCTGCATAAAATGTTGAGAAATTACCGTTTAACTTGTTATTTGAATAGATAAAAGATTCCTTGAGTATGCCTGAAGAATCATAGTTGAAAGCCGGTCCTTCGATGGAGCCGTTTTTCCAGGTCATCACAGATGCAAGAATACCTGTCGGGTAGTATTTTCTTACAACTCCGTCCAGTTTTCCATTGAAATAATTGGCTGTTTCTTTCGGAATACCGTCGGAATATCTCGAAACCTTCTCTCCGTTTTGTGCGAAAACCGGAAGTGAAATTAATAATAAAAAGATGAAATATCTGCTCATTTAATATCCAAATATGTATGTCAAATTGCCTTTGGTATCGTATTCGCGGGCTGTCTTGAGTATTCCGCCTTCATAAAACTCCTCTTTTTTTACCATCCCTTCGGGATAAAACTCCTTCAGGGACCCCTCAAGCTTTCCATCCTTGTAAAATGCCTCCCGCCAAAGAACCCCGTCCTCAAGATATGAAAGCTGTCTGCCGCTGAGAACCCCGTCAAAGTAATTTTCTATGACACGGGTAAGTCCGTTTTTGTGGAATCCCTTGTATTCGCCGTTCAATTTATCATAAAGATAGGTAGCCCTGTATCTAAGTGAACCGTCCTCATCATAAACGAGCATATTTCCGTTTTTTTCACCGTTGGCGTAAACAGCATCAGAGAGAAGTGCACCCGACTTATAAAAATTCTTGACTGAACCTGTAATTTTTCCATTGAAAAGCTCCGCCTCCTCCTGCAGCACTCCATTTTCGTGATACTTATATATCCACCCCGTTAGTTCCCCGCGCGAATAGGTGTTTTCTTCTTTCAGGAACCCGCTCAGATAGTATGACCGGAATTTCCCTTCCCGAAAACCGTTTTTAAGCGGAACTTCGTCCTGCATCACTCCGTTTGGGTAGAAATTCCTTTCAACCCGCTCTTCTTCGGAAAACTTGCCGTCCTTGTCATAACGGATTCTTGATACGAGGAGGTCGGCTTCATAAAGTTCGCGAACTCTTAGTTTCCCCACAATATCATAATAGTATGCATATCCGTGTTTTTTCCCAAACTTGTAATCTGCCATGGCAGACATTTGTCCACCTTCAAAATAGACAATGGTCTTCCCTTCCTGCAGTCCGTTTACGAAAGGTCGCACCACTTCTTTTTTACCGCTTTCATAATATACCGTCGAGACCCCTTCGAGTTTACCGTCCTTGTAATACCACTCGCCCTGAAGTTTGCCGGACTTGTAGTAAGTGAGGACGAGACCCTCCACTTTATCGTTCTGATAGTTTTCCCTCGCCCACAGTTCACCTGTTTCGTAGTACCAAAGTCCCTCACCTTCTCTTTTTCCATTTACATAATTCCAGGTGCGGTTCAGAACGCCGTTTTCGAAGTACCAGTTCGACTTCCCTTTCTCGACTCCGTCCTTGAATACCCACTCTTTCCAAAGAACTCCGGTTGGATAAAACTCATGGAAATAACCGTCAAGTTTTCCGTTCAGGTACTCGCCTTCTGTCTGTATTTTGCCGTTTGGGTAGAGTGTCTTCTTTACCTCCTTTTGGGGCTGTGCCGCAATGAGAAAAGGGAGAAGAGATATCAATAAAAGTATTTTTTGCATCTAATCGGGATTTTTATAAAATAGCCGTGCAAAATAACCATTAATGAGAAGAATATAAATTCATAATTAAATGACTGTAGGAGGGAGTGATCCGGACTGAGGCAGGGTGGCAAAACCAGAACGAAAGGGTATCTGCGAAAAGGCTATAAGCTTTTTTCGTTCATTTAGTTGTTCCTTGGTATTTGGTTACCGGAATTGTAGTTGGAATTGGATATGATGCGGAGGGATACAACCCGTTTTTAAATAAATATATTTTCTGCTTTCAATAAGGTAGAGTGTGCAAAATTCCTTTTTTCCGAAAACTCTGTAAAATTTTTCAAAATTTTGTTTATTACAGATTTTATTCGTAAAATTGAGTTGACAATCTAAATTAATGAAAGGCCCAAACTGGAATCGACTAACCTGTTGAAAACCAATCATTAAAGTTAAAAAGCTGCCTTTTCAAACGAGCATTTTATTTACATTCCCCACAGCCCAATGCTGTCCAAATCTGAATGAAGGTCGCATTAAGTTCGATTCTTGTTATATATTGCCAGTTTTGTCCGTCTTGGGATAAGCTTCTCTATTCCCATATGATCATAGTCTCCCAGAGTGATGTGCATTCCAAGTTCAATCCTTTATCGTCAGTTCGACTTCGAAAATATTAAAATACCATGCTCACCACTTGTACTTATGTTGTAATTCCTTTGCTATAGTTGTTGAATTATGTTTATTGACCAAATTTATTACTGTGTGAGATGGGATTAGCTTTCGTACTTGCTTGTAAAAACTTATGTTTTCCAAGATTCGGCTTCCTTTTTCGATTTTTTTTAGGCTTTTTTCATAACAAAAATCGTTTTTTCGCTTTCCGGGAAGCGTCTTTTTAGTCTTCATCTTTTGGACAGGTTTGGTTTGGACTCCTTTAAGACCGAATATCAGCCTACCCGATTTGCCAGGTCTGAATTAATATTCTTAAATTGTATATTGTTTTTATTTAAATTTTTGGAATTCGTATGAAATCACTTCTTATCAAATTATATTTCATCAGAAAAATCAAGGGTCTCTTCATGAGATTCCGCTTGGATTTCATTTTTAATCCTTTAACCGGAATTGTGTTGTTTGTTTCATATCTTGCGAAGCTTTCCAGATGGAGAGCAGCAAACAAAAACTTGCCATTTAATGATTTTTATAACGGTAGTGTGAAGTATCAGGAAAGATTTAAGCTTCATGACTTTGTCTTCGAGAATCAAAAACTGAACCGGCCAATCGCTTATCTGGAATTTGGTGTGGCAGACGGTATTTCTCTCGAATGGTGGTGCAAGAAGAACAACCACCCTAACTCCGTATTCTATGGTTTTGATACATTCACCGGTCTTCCTGAAGATTTCGGTGTTATCAAAAAAGCCGATTACGACCGATCGGGTGCATTCCCCAATATCAACGATGAAAGAATTACATACATTGCAGGTTTGTTTCAGTCAACCCTCCCTTCCTTTCTTAAAGAATTTCGTTTTGATGACAAGCAGATTGTATTGCATTTGGATGCTGATCTATACTCATCAACTCTTTATGTGATGACAATGCTTGCCCTCCTGCTTAAGCCTGGGGACTTAATTATTTTCGACGAGTTCGGCGTTCCTCTCCATGAGTTTAGAGCTTTTATCGATTTTACGGAAGCATATCCAATAAAATTCAAACCAATTGGTGCCGTGAATAACTATTTGCAGGTTGCGTTCATTATCGAATAATTAAAAAAATATAAATAGTTGGTTAAAAACTGTTGTTTTTAATAACACATCTAATTATGTTGAAATATCATTTTTTTCTTTTTTGAGATGATCACTTTAAAACTTAATGGGAGGTGTTATGAGAAACATCGTTATGTTTCTTTTTATTCTTTTTACAACATGCTATCCACAAGGTTGGATAAGACAAGACAATGGAATTACCGCAGATATTAATTCCGTATACTTCGAGAATGCTTTAGATGGTTTTATAGCAGGTACTTCATGCAAAATTTATAAAACTTCAGACGGTGGTTCATCTTGGATCAGTACCGTCACAGGCCAAAGTGAAACTATAAATGGTCTCAGTTCAAATTCCAAGGGAATTTGGGCGGCAGGCAACAATGCACTCCTTTTGCTTTCTACAGATAACGGTTCCTCATGGGTTCGTCAGAACCTCCCCTCAAATAACAGACTCAATTCGATTGCTTTCTCCGGAAACACAGGATTAATTGCAGCCGACAGTGGCAAAATCTTCAGAACCACCGATGGCGGCGAGTCGTGGGATCTGATCAATCTCCCGTTAGCTGCTTTACGATCGGTTTCCATTAATGGTACCCGGGCGGTTGTAGTTGGAGGCGAGGTTTCACCGAGTCAAACAATGTTTGTTGCGATCTCGACTGATTCCGGGCTGAACTGGCAGGTTGTCTATAACACAAGCAGCTATACCCTGACAAGTGTTCAAATGGTCAGCCAAAGTGTCGTGTACGCGGTTGGAATCCGGGGAACAGTCCTCAAATCAACTGACGGCGGGAATACATGGAGTGGATTGCCTACCTATACCACTCAATGGTTATACGGTCTCCATTTCCTTGATGCGAATAATGGTTATATTTGCGGTGGGAATGTAAATTCCGGCCTCATTCTGAAAACCACTGATGGGGGTACTTCTTTTGAGAATGACATCCCTTCTGGAAGCAAGTGGCTCTATTCAATATATATGCTCAAAGAGACAGAAGGATTCTGTGTTGGTGCTTCAGGAGGAAAGTTGTACCGAAAGACGACCAGTGAATCGACATGGGGTCAACTTGACACCAAAACCCCTTCAACTCTAAATGATGTCTCATTTTATAACGGCTATATCGGACTCTCGGTTGGAGATACGGGTGTGGTGGTTACAACCTCAAATGGTGGTGACTCTTGGAATTTTGCATCGGTTCCAACTTATAACGACTTGAACTCCGTTGACAGATATGACACAGCTGTAGTGGTAGTTGGCGATTCCGGTCTCGTTCTTCGATCGTTCGGGAACGGGGCAATTTGGATGAAAGCAAACTCGCCGGTCGGACCTGATTTACTGGCAGTTGATCTGGTGTCTTCCGGTGTCGGTTATGCCGGCGGACGGAATGGCAGTTTGATAAAAACTCTGGATGGTGGTTTGAGCTGGCAGACTTTGGTTTCACCTACAACCATGCCAATCAGAGGCATCAGTTTTGTTGATGAGTCCGTCGGCTATATTGCCGGAGGTGATTTTGTAGGCGGACCCGAAGGAACAGGATTCCTCTATCGGACTACTGATGGCGGTCAGTCATGGCAATCAATGCTTAGTAACATACCAATAATTAACGCGGTTAACACCGTCGGAAACCTCAAAATCTTTGTAGTGGGTCTGAAAGGCTTCGCTGCTTCCTCACCTAATGGTGGGTTATCATGGAATCTTATGAATCTGAATACACAGCATTGGCTTTACGCCATTGACTTCCTTAATGAAAGCATCGGTTATGTTTCTGGCGGAAATGTGAATACGGGTATGGTTTGGATGACAATTGATGGCGGAGTCTCATGGCTGGAATATTCTTTAGCATCAGCCCAGTGGCTTTACGGTATAGATGTCATACCGACAAAAGTTTATACCTGTGGATTTAAAGGCAAAATGCTCAGAGCAACTGTTGGACTTGTACCTGTTGAACTTACCTCATTCGTCGCAGATGTTTCAGATCAAAATGAAATAGTCCTCTCATGGATCACCCAGACCGAAACAAATAATCTCGGATTCAATATTGAGAGAGACAAAGGAGCCGGTTGGGAGAAGATCGGATTCATCTCAGGTAACGGGACTTCAACCTCTCCGCATGTTTATCAATTTTCTGATCGCGGGATTCGATCTGCAGATGTGACACGTCTTAAGTACAGGCTGGTTCAGATGGATTATGATGGACAAATGAAATATAGTGATGTAATCGAAGTAAATCTACCAGGTACAGAATCCTTCTCTTTACTGCAGAACTACCCGAATCCTTTTAATCCGGAAACCAGTATTAACTTCAGCATTCCCGTAAGGTCTCATGTCAAAATGACGCTTTATGATATTCTTGGAACTAAAATCGCCGAGATTGCTGACCGTGAATATGGTCCCGGATTACACTCTCTTCAGTTTAATGCAACTGACCTCCCGAGTGGAATATATTTCTACGAGATGAAGGCAGGGAACTTTAGAGAAGTGAAAAGAATGAATCTTTTGAAGTAACAGATCCATTCTCTCTCTACATTATTTTAGAATTTCAGTACCACGGGAGCTCCCGGGTACTGAAGTTCTGAATTTCTGAGGATTTGAGGTTCCGGTGTACTGAAGTTCCGAATCTCTCCATCCCCTATTAAAGCCGTCCAAAAGAAAACCAAGTAATCGATAAATATTATAAATAAACATCGCGGACTGACAATATCTAATTAATCCGATTTGGAACCTCACTTTAACCACTCAATCCGGAAAATATAGTAAGCCAGTCCTTGGGTTTTCTCTCCATCCCTCTTAATGGGTTATCCAATCATTGATAAATATCAGACTTCGCAAATTGACAAAATACTATACTCACCATTTGAACATAGGTTGGCATTCCTTTGCTATTATGGTCTGAATTATGCTTTTTGATTGAATTTATTGCGATATGAGACGGGATTAAATTTAGTATTTGCTTGTTAAAAATTAAATTTAATAGGGTTCGCCTTTCTTTTTTTGTAATTTTTTGATTTTTTTACTAATATTGCGTTTTTTCTCTTTCACAGCCAGACTTTGTATTTCTCATCTTTTGGGAAGGCTTGGGGACAGAGGGTCATTTCCCCATTTTCCTTTTCGTCACTAAATCTTTATTTCGTAAATTGTTAGGTTGAATAATTTTTATTTTACATAAAGACAAATTGTAGTAATAACATAGGACACAGATAGTTCGTGGAAAAGGAAAAAGAAGAACAAAAGAATGAATTGCTGAACGAACAGAAACCTGATGCTGCCAAAGAGCAGACTAAAGAGGAAAAGGTTTCAACTGTCAGTGGGGAAGAAAATATTAAGAGTGAAGTAAAGGGTGAAGAAAATATTGGAGCAAAGCTCAACAAAAGAAGTCAGAAAGAGGAGAATGAATCCGCGAAATCAGAAACTCCGGCTCCAAAAGAGATTCCGGTTATTGTTTCAACTGAAAAAGTGATTCTGCAGGAAGAAAACAGCCATGTTTACAGAATAAAACCCCGCACTGAAAGTGATCCTCTCCCGGTGAAAACTGCACCAAAACAGGAGGAAATTCGCGAGATTAAGATGGCACAGAAGAGTGAAGCTCCTGCTGAGGTTTCTGAAACTGTAAAACCGGAAGCACAGCCAAAGGAAGAATCGATTTCTGATTCAAAAGAGACTTCTGCAACAGCGATTGAAAATGAACCTGTAATTGTTCCAAAACCGGAAGTTGAAAAACACGCTGTAATGCGTGGAACAGCTTATGTTGAAACACCGGCTGCTCAGGAAGCACCATCTCCCATGGGAAATGAATTCCCCTTTCAGGAGGAGCTCGATAAGGTCGAGAAGGCTCTCGAAAACAAGGAATCCGTGGAACCGGCTACACCTGCTGCAACTGAAGAGGCAACCCCTGATGAAGAGCCTAAAGTTGCCACAAATCAGAGAAACGACCGCAGACAGGATAACAGAAACCGCTCTGGAAACAACCGCGACAACCTGAGAAATCCTCAACGCAACCAGCCAAGGCAGCCTCTTGAGAAGAAAGAAGTGGTACCCGACCCGACCATCGTGAAACTGAAAGTTGACAAAGGACTGGTAAAAACTCCGATTGAAATCGAAACCTCTGTTACTGCCAAGGAAACACCCGAGAAAAAAGAAGTGGTTCACACCCACGACCGGAAACAACCTGTCAGAAGAGACAACAGGGACAGAGAACCCGTGGTTCGTCAGGACAACAAAGATAAGGAACAACCGGTACAAAAACAGGAGAGAGTCGAACGGGAACCTGTGGTTAGAACCGAAAGAGTTGATCGGGAACCAGTCGCAAGACAGGATAATAAGGAAAAAGAACAGCCTGTCCGCCAGGAACCAAAGGAAAGAGAACCCGTTGTCAGACAGGATAACAGGGATCGCGACAGAACCATGAACAGGAGAAATCCACGGGAACCCTACAGAACCGGACAGCAGCAACAACAACAGCCTCCTCAGAAACCAAGAATGAGAACCACATTTACCAAAATTTCTGTGGTCATCCCCCTTTATAACGAGGACGAGTCACTCATACATCTGGCAAACGAGTTGAAAGCTGTGTTCAGAGATCTGCCTATTCCGGGCGAAGTGATTTTTGTTGATGACGGTTCAACCGACAAGTCACTCAGAATCATCAAAGACATTTGCAGGACTGATCAAAGATTCAAGTATATCAGTTTCCAGCAGAATTTCGGAAAATCCGCCGCTCTTAATGTCGGATTCAAGGCTGCCAAAGGCGATGTAGTTATCACCATGGATGCCGATCTTCAGGATGATCCACACGAGATTCCAAACCTTCTCAAAAAACTTGAAGAAGGTCACGACATGGTCTCGGGATGGAAAAAGAAGAGACATGATCCGTTCATCAAGAAATACACTTCACGGCTCTTTAACTTTGTAACCGCTAAAATGAGTGGAATAAAAATCCATGACTTCAACTGCGGTCTGAAAGCCTACAAAAAAACTGTGGTCGAAAACCTCAATATTTACGGCGAGATGCACCGTTACATACCAATCCTGGCTAAATGGAAAGGTTTTACCGTGACCGAACTCCCCGTAAAACACAGCCCGAGAAAATTCGGCGTCACCAAATTCGGCGCTTCAAGATTCTTCAAAGGATTTGTGGATCTGATCACGGTTACTTTTATCACACGGTACATTAAACGCCCGATGCATCTTTTTGGATTCTTCGGAGCACTCGCTTTTATGTTCGGTTTTGTGATAAATGGCTACCTTTCATATGAATGGCTGTTCGAAAATCAGTCGTTGAGCAACAGACCGTTGCTGCAGCTCGGTATGCTTCTCATGATCGTTGGTGTACAGTTCTTCACAACCGGACTTCTGGGTGAAATGATGGTACACAACTTCCAGACAGAGAAGGAATATTCGATCAAAGATTCAAATGTTCGCGGTTAAGAATCATGCATTACGATCCGGTAAAAAATGTATTCGCAGCCATAATCAAAAAAATCCCTTTCACGAGAGTCTTGTTCTACAAGACTCTCGACCTTATGTTCCTCCGTTCCTGGTATGTAAGAAGAGAACTTAAAAAACTTCGTGACAGTGCCGGAAGCAAACAACTGAACATCTACGATGCCGGAAGTGGCTTCGGCCAGTACACCTGGTTTATGTCGAAAAACATGACCCCCTGCAACATATACTCTGTTGATGTGAAAGAGGAGTGGATGGAAGACTGCCGGCAGTTCTTCAAGAGTGCCGAGGTGAAAAATGTTTCTTTTGGAGTTGAAGATCTCACTAAAATAGCGCATAAGGAAAAATTCGACCTGATTGTCTGCGTTGATGTAATGGAACATATCGCCGATGATGTCACGGTGTTCAAAAACTTCTACAATGCCCTTAAGCCGGGTGGTTTCGTGCTCATCAATTCTCCCTCCATTTACGGCGGAAGTGATGTCCACGAAGACGATGACGAAAGTTTTATCGGAGAACACGCCAGAGACGGCTATTCAAAGGAAGAACTGACTGAAAAGATGTCACCACTGGGATTCGAACTGTATCAGTCAAAATATACCTATGGTTTCTGGGGCGACAAAGCCTGGCGACTCGGTATCAAGTATCCCATGATCATGCTGAATGCATCAAAAGTATTTTTTATACTTCTGCCGTTCTACTATCTTTTTACCCTCCTGCCCGTTCTTTTCATGATGTATGCCGATTATTCATCGGATAACGAAAAGGGCTCGGGTATAAATTACATTGCGACTAAAAAGAAATAAAGTTTCCCAACCGGAGTTTTAATGGCAAAAAAGACACAATCCGTAAAAGAATTACGAAAAAAAGAAAAAGAAATCACAGGCTTCGATCTCGATTCACAGGTACCCGCCAAATACTTGAATGCGGCTGTTATCGGACTTGTGGTCGTTATATTCCTGATCTTCCTTTCCCCTCTCTTTTTTCAGGGAAAGATATTTCAGTCGGGTGATATCATCGCCTCCGAGAGTGCAACTTCCTATCTGCAGAAAGACAGGGAAGGTTTTACTCTTTGGAATCCATATATATTCACGGGTATGCCTGCCTATGCTTTGTCAGTGGGATACACATGGTTTAACCTGATATATGTTGCCCTCACCTCGGTTCGTGAATCGTTTACGGCAATTTTTGGTAATGACTTCGTCCGCTGGGCTTTCTACCTTATAGTTCTCGGGATAACCACCTATTTCCTTATGAGGATGCTCACTAAAAATACGATGGTGAGTCTTTTCACTTCCCTTGCGACTGCCCTGTCGACAGGGCTTGTGGTTTTCCTCTACATCGGACATGTAACCAAACTCACTTCACTTGCGTTTTTCCCGGTAATTTTTCTGATCTTACTGCGAAACCAGCAAAAAATAAGGCTTTTGGACTTTTTTATCCTGACAATAGCCTTGCAGCTAATAGTTCAGGGTTTCCATGTCCAGATAATCTTTTACATTCTCTTTTCAGTCGGGTTGTTTTTCCTTTTCTACCTGATCTGGTCGGTTGTGAAAAAGGAGACAGAACTGCGGAACAACACGCTAAAATCTGCGGGGCTTTTTATTGCCGCATCTCTAATTGCAATTGGCATACAAGCCGACAACCTTACGCAGATTTATGAATATACTCCGCACTCAACCCGCGGAACCACAAGCATTCTCGACAAGTCTTCCCAGGCAGGTGGTGAAGAGGATAAAAGCGGCTCTTCAGAATATTACAAATACCACACCGACTGGTCCTTTTCGCCGGGTGAAGTGATGACTTTTATCATTCCTTCATGGTATGGATTCGGAAACTCCGAACAGATGATTCAGGGACAGAAATACAAAGTGAACACCTACTTTGGACAGATGCCTTTCGTCGATGTGGCGATGTATATGGGAGTTCTTGTCTTCTTCCTCGCCCTGTTTGCCGTCGTAACCAGATGGCGTGAACCCTTTGTTATGTTTCTCGCTATTCTAGCTTTTCTTGCGCTCCTGATATCATTCGGACGAAATCTTCCCATTTTGTTCGATCTGATGTTCTACTTTCTTCCTTACTTCGACAAGTTCAGAGTCCCTTCAATGATTCTTGTTATCCCACAGATGGTGATGCCGGTTCTCGCAGGACTTGGCTTGATGAAGATACTGGAGTTGAAAAATGATAAAAACATCAAATACGAAAAACTTGTTATGGGAATGGCAGGTGTTTCATCTGTGCTTTTCGTCTTCTCACTGCTCGGCAAATCCGGTCTGGTTTCATGGGTTTCGACCCGTTTTGCCATGTCGGAAAAAGCTGCCCAGTACCCAAAAGATGCAATCGCAACAGTGGGTAACCTGGCAGGCGAAATGTTCGCAAATGATGCAATTATCAACTTCCTGATTCTTGCTGTAGCATTCTGGCTTGCATGGTTTTTCCTGAAAAACAAGGTAACCGCCCTTCTTTTCACTTCAGTTGTGGTGATTTTGTGCGTTGCCGACCTTTGGAGAGTCTCTTCAAGGGGTGCTGAGTACACCGATTCCCCTTCAAAGAGTATCGAATTTGCAGAACCTTTCTATGTAAAAGCCATTAAAGATCAAAAGGACGCCCCGACAAATCCCTTCCGGATTCTCAACCTCAAACAGGACGGATCAAAAGGCTCCATTCAAAGCAATGGTAACTTCAATGCCTACTTCCTCCTTGAAGATGTTTATGGCTACTCGGCAATTAAACCAAGAAGATATCAGGACTTCCTCGATATAGTGAAAAGCCCGGCAAACGAGACCTTCCTCAATATGACGGGGACAAAATATATTGTTCTCGATCAGCCCGGAATTCCTTTCGAAGGCTGCGAGGTAATCAATGCCGATACCCAATCCGAGAAAAAAACCTATCTCGTCAAGAACAACAAAGCTCTTCCCCGAGTCTATTTTGTGAACAGAGTCGAGAAGAAAAAACCGGTCGAGTTCCTCGAGATGGTACGGGATAACAAGTTCAATCCCGCAGAAGTTGCGTTTGTTGAAGACAGGGATGTGAAGGTTGACCCCAAGGATTCGACTGTAACCGCAAAGATTACAAAATACACCGATGAGATTCTCGAAGCTGATGTCACCACTTCCGGCAACAATTTCCTCGTATTCAGCACCACCTGGCACAGCAAGGGGTGGAAAGCATACGCCGATGACAAAGAGGTGGAGGTTATAAACGCCAACCACAATTTTATGGGTATTGTCGTTCCAAAAGGGACAAAACACATAAAGTTTGAATATGCCCCTGTCAGTTTCTTCATGGCAAAATATCTTGCCCTTGGTCTGAGCTCCTTTGTTACATTTGGCTTGATAGTCACTTTGATTCTGGGCTGGCTGAAATCGAAGAAAAAGGAAGAGGTTGCAAGCTAACACCAAAATTAATTTCGGATCCGAATCGTTCAGGAAGTATTTCGCAAATACTTCCTGGATGTTCGCCGAAAGGGTGATTAAGCTCCTTCTGAGTTTTTTTATCGGGATTATTCTCGTAAGATATCTCGGTCCCGAACAATTTGGTGTCCTCGCCTACGCAGTCAGTTTTGCCCTCCTTTTTGCAAGCATCGCAAATTTTGGACTTGAAAACATTCTCGTAAGAGAACTCGTCAAGTTCCCCGAAGAACGAAACACAATACTTGGCTCTTCCTTTTTTCTCCGGATAATCGGCTCAACAGGAGTGATACTGATTACTGTTCTTGCAGTTAATCTGAACGGGGAGGACTCTAATACCGCGTTGCTCATCTATCTTGTTTCTGCCGGTACCGTCTTTCAGGCATTTCATGTCATAGAGTTTTATTTCCAGGGAAAAGTTCAGGCAAAATTCTCAGCTTCAGTACAGTCGTCCTCGGCAATTATTGCTTCCCTTCTGCGGCTTTTGCTGATTCTTCTCTCGGGAAGCCTTGCAATGTTCGCCGTGGTTCAGGCTTTCGAACCGATTCTCATCGCAATCGGATTCGTCATTGTCTTCACCTGGCAAAAGGAAAACATCCTGAAGTGGCGTTTCAAAAAGGAAGTGGCTGCCCGCCTTTTCCGTGATGCCTGGCCCCTCATTCTTGCCGGACTTGCAGTCTCCATCTACATTCGTGTAGGCCAGATTTTTATTAAAAACATGCTCAGCAGTGAGCAAAACGGCTATTTTGCTGCCGCCGTCAGACTCTGCGAGGCATGGTATTTTATTCCTATGGCGATTTCGAGTTCCCTCTACCCTGCAATTGTTAATGCAAAGCAGATGAGCGAGGAAGTTTACCGCTCCCGCATGCAGAAGCTTTACGATCTGCTTGCGTTCATTTCAGTTGCAATTGCAATACCGGTTACTTTTCTTTCTGAAGAGATAATCACTCTACTTTTCGGAGTCAAGTTTCTGCCAGCAGCCCCGGTACTCACAATCTATATCTGGGCAGGTGTAGGTACATTTCTTGGGGTTGCAAGTTCGCAGTATCTTGTAACTGAAAACCTTACCAAAGTTTCCTTCATGAGAACCCTGATCGGTCTCATCCTCAATGTAATCCTTAACCTGATTTTTATCCCGATTTGGGGAATCACAGGCTCCGCACTGGCAACATTGATCTCCTATACCGCAGCTACCTTCGGACTTGCATTCCACAGACCTTCGGCTCATCAGGCAGGCATGATGATTAAAGCACTATTAATGATAAATCTATTTAAATTGGCTAAAGAAAAATGGCACTCCCTGTTTCAAAACAAATAAGCACCGTTCTCAAACTTTTTACTGAACCAAAAGTACTCAAAGCTCTCCTTTCATTCAGAGCAATGGGGTACCTTTACGACACAGGCTGGATCAGGTCGCTTATCGCAAAAATGCCCGTTGATGTAAACGGCGAGGCGATTCCCTGGGTAACGCTCAGCTTTTATGAATTCATGAAAACACGGATGAAAAAAGATTTCGATGTTTTTGAATTCGGATCGGGAAATTCCTCCCTCTGGTTTTCAAAAGTGGTGAACACAGTTACCGCAATCGAACATGACGAGGCTTGGTTCAAAAAAATGAATCTCAACCTTCCGAAGAATGTAAAAATCATTCTGTCAAAAGATGACTCCGCCATCTACCCGGGTGAGCTTTTGAAGTATGATTATAAATTTGACATCATCACGGTGGACGCGAACCACAGAAATGAATGTCTTTTCGTTGCTCCCGAACGACTAAAGGAGAAGGGTGTGATTATTCTCGACGATTCCGAACGGGAAGAATACCTCCCCGGGATTAACTTCCTTCTCGGGAAAGGATTCAGGAAAATCGACTTCTACGGCATCGCCTCCGGATTCATTCATCATAAGGCAACTACTGTCTTTTACAAACAGGGTAACTGCCTGGATATCTAAGAGATGCCTTCAAAACTCAGAAAAAAACTGTATGCCATCTCCGGTCCGGTGCTTAAGCCGTTCTCACTAATGGCATGGTTTTTCTATTCAAGGCTGGCATCAAAAATAAAAATTGTTATCGGAAGTGGTGACACCCTCTATTGGGGATGGTTTCCGACCGACATAAAAACTCTTGACATTACAAAAGAAAGTGACTTCAGACTCTATTTCAGCAGAAAAAAAATCGATTTTGTCCTCGCCGAGCATGTACTCGAACATCTTGATATTAAATCGATAGAGTTAATGGCAATGAATATCAAAAAATACTCGAATCCGGGTGTGAACATTCGGGTTGCAGTGCCCGACGGGTTCCATGCAGATCCCGCTTATATCGAACATGTAAGACCGGGGGGAACTGGTCCCGCCGCCGACGACCACAAGCACCTTTTTAACTTTAAATCACTCACTGATTTATTTGAGAGATTTGGATACAGGCATCATCTGGTGGAATACTGGGATGAAAAGGGGGTTTTTCACTCGTTTTACAGCAATGGCACAGAGAAGGGACACATTAAACGGTGTCTTCTGAATCACAGAAAAAACAGTGACGGCAAACCACATTACACTTCATTAATTGTTGATTTTTCACTATGAGTTTCGCACCCGTTGCACTCTTTGCCTACAACAGACGCCTCCTTCTGGAAGCAACTGTCAATTCGCTCGCAGCCAACATTGAGGCAAAAGAGACTGATCTCTTCGTTTTTTCAGATGGCTGGAAGGGAGAGAAGGATAAACCCGCCGTTTTGGATGTGCGGGGATATCTGAAAACCATTCAGGGGTTCAAAAGTGTAACCATTTTCGAAGCTCCGGAAAACAGGGGGCTCGGGAAATCGATCATAAATGGAGTCTCGGAAATGATCGAAAAGTTTGGCGAAGTGATAGTGCTCGAAGATGACCTCCAGCTCTCCCCCTGGTTTTTAAAATTTATGAATGAAGGATTAAACCTCTACCGGAATTCCGGCAAGGTAGCTTCAATTCACGGTTATCTCTATCCCGTCAAGGCGACACTTCCCGAAACATTTTTCCTCAGGGGAGCCGACTGCCTCGGATGGGCTACATGGGGAAGAGCATGGAAACTGTTGAATACCGATGCAAAGTTTCTCTATACTGAAATTCTCAATAGAAAAGAGATGGACATCTTCAACTTCAACGATGCAGCATTCAAGGAGAGAATCCTTCAGAGGGTAATCGCAGGAGAGAATGATTCATGGGCTGTAAGGTGGGATGCCTCCATCTTCCTGAACAGGATGCTCACTCTTTACCCCGGAAAATCCCTTGTCCATCATCTCGGTGCTGACGGAGCAGGCACAAACACAAAAAAAACGAGAAAACTTGATGTGATTATAAGCGATGAACCGGTGAAGATGGTGAAAATTCCCGAGACACCTTCACAGGAAGCATGGCTTGCCATAGGGAAATTTTATTTGTCTTTCAAGGCTTATAATCCCTTTAAAAGAATTAAATTCTATTTAAAATCTAAAAATTTAGTACCGCATCGATAAAAGAATGAAGAATATCCTAATCATCAGACTAAGTTCTCTCGGAGATGTCCTGCTGACCACACCAATCGTCAGATCCGTGAAAAATCACCTCCCCGGTGCAGGTATCGATTTCCTGGTAAAGGAAGAATACCGCGATGTGTTGCAGTTCAATCCGTTTCTGCAAAATGTCATCACTTATCGTGAAGGTGAATCTCTCGATACGCTTTCGGGTGGCATCAATTATGATCTCGTTATCGACCTTCAGCACAGTATCAAGACGATAAAACTTACTTCCGGTATCGACAAAAAGATCAAATTCAAGAAGTCGAACATTAAGAAATTTCTCCTCGTCAACTTCAAACTCAACATGCTCGACGATTATCCGCAGATTCCTGACCGGTATGCCCTCTCAATAAAACAAAGTGGCTATATACCTGATTTCGCACTTGATGACGAGGGGCTCGATCTCCATTTCTCGCGCGTCGAGACTTCCCTGCCAAAGGGAAGGGACTATATCGCCATCGCTCCCGGTTCCAAACATTTTACCAAAAGATGGCCCGAGTACCACTTCACCAGACTTTGCGAAATGATAATTGATGGCGGAGCGACTCCCGTACTTATCGGCGGTACCGATGACCTGAAGATTTGCTCTGCAATCGAAGAAGCTGAACCAAGGGTAATTAATCTCTGCTCCGAAAATGAACTCTACCGGATAGCATCGATACTCTCGGAATGTAAAGCTGCTGTCACATGCGATTCCGGTTTGATGCATCTCGCCTGCGCAGTAAAAACTCCCGTTCTGGTAATTTTTGGTTCAACCGTTAAGGAGTTCGGATTTACTCCCTACAAAAACAAAAGTATCGTTATCGAAAACGAGTCGTTACCATGCAGACCCTGTTCACACATAGGATTGAGCAGTTGCCCGCAAAAGCACTTCAAATGCCTCGTTGATATTCAACCGGCAGATGTTTATGAAAGTCTCTCAAGGCTTGTTTTCGAGGACTGACGCTTGCTGATATTTTTTTACAACCTTCTTTTTATTCCCTTCTTCTCTCTCGCAATGAGAATTGCAGGTGTGTTTAATCAAAAAATAAGAAAAGGGCTTGAGGGGCGACAGGATGTCCTAAAAAAAGCCTCCTCAAAAGTTGAGAAATTTGACAAAAGTAAAATTACCATCTGGTTTCATTCCTCATCCCTCGGTGAATTCGAACAAGCCAAACCGATTATCGAGAAGCTCAAAAAACAGGGGAATGTAAACATCTTTGTTACCTTTTTCTCGCCGTCGGGTTACGACAATTCGATGAAATACCCGCACGCCGATGCAGTTACATATCTACCTCTGGATTCTCCTTCCAATGCCGATAAATTTGTAAAGATTATCAACCCGTCACTAGCAATTTTTATGCGTTATGACATCTGGCCCAATTTTATCTTTGCACTCGATAAAAACAATGTACCTGCTTTCCTGGTGGATGCAACAATGCGGAGTGACTCAAAAAGGCTGAATCCTTTCCTGAAGCCGTTCCATACCCTGCTTTACAGTAAATTCAACTATATCCTTACCATTTCCGATTTGGATCTGAAAAACTTTCTTGCATTCAATCTTGACAGGAACAGAATTCTGAAGATTGGCGATACAAGGTTCGACAGAGTCCATGAAAGAGCCCTTATTGCCCGGGAAAGGAAACTGATCAGGGACGATATACTGGAGGGGAAAAAAGTGATTGTCGCAGGAAGCATCTGGGAGGAAGATGAGGAAGTCCTGCTCCCCGCTGTTAAAAAACTGTTGAAATATCATCAGGAAACGGTTGTAATTCTGGTCCCCCACGAGCCCACCCTGCTCCATCTGGAGAAACTGGAAAATGAATTTGCCGGGATTGAGCAAACCATCCGGTTCTCATTCCTGAACACTTACAACAACGAGAGGGTAATCATTGTCGATTCAATCGGTATCCTGATGACTCTCTACTTCTACGCCGATATTGCTTTTGTGGGGGGCAGTTTTAAATCGAATGTTCACAACACTCTCGAAGCTGCGGTTTACGGCATCCCCGTGATTTACGGACCTAAAATCGGGAACTCACAGGAAGCAGGAGAACTCGCACAATCGGGTGGCGGTACGATTGTGCGAACAAAAAAGGAAATGTACAGGAAGATGCGAAATTTTATCGCGGATGAAGAACTCAGATTAAGAACCGGAGAAAAATCCCGCAACTTTGTGATGGGGAATACCGGAGCAACAAAGATTATCCTCGAAAAAATATCGGAAGTTATTTCACTCCGTTAATGCCATATCTCTCCTTCAGTATCATTAAATGATGCTGAAGATGACCTGCCAGAACATATATGATCGAATTAACTTTGTTTTTATAGCCACTTGCAACCCCACCTTTGACTACATCCTCAGCAGAAAACGATGAAAAAAGAGTAATATTCGATTCCCGAAGTGCTGCAAATTCTTTCAGAAGTGACTGTAGCGACCTCTCTCCGAACCTTCCGGCGGGAGTATATTTATTCTCATCGTAGCCCGGCAACGGCTGGGTTTCACCTCTGGCAAAACAGAGTGCCCGGTAACTGAATATCCTTTCGGTATCAATACAATGACCTATCACCTCTTTTACCGACCACTTCCCCTCTGCATATCTGCGATTCTGTTCCTCCTCGCCAAGTGCTGAAAGGGAGGCAATGACAGTTGTCAGTTGCTCTTTGAGGGTTACGAGGATCTCTTTCTCCCTGTCAACATGCGAAAGATAGTTTTCGTAATAGTCAGGATAATCCCCCGGTTGTGGAAAGGGTATTGTTACTTTGTTTTCCATATTTTCACCTCTTTGTTTATTCCATCACCAGTCACACCGCGAAACATCGAAGCGGTGTTGAATGCCATTACAAAATTCCCTGATTTATCAACCGCAATTACTCCGCCATCCTTCGGTTCGAGTGTTTTGTTTATCACTTCATTACAGGCTTCCTCAAGACTCATGTTCTTGTATTCCATCAAGGCTGAAATCCTGAAAGCAACATTATATCTGATGAACTTTTCACCTTTTCCCGTTGCCGATATTGCCAAAGTGTTGTTGTTTGCATAGGTACCCGCACCAATGACAGGAGCGTCACCAATCCTTCCGGCGAGTTTGTTGTTCAATCCGCCTGTCGAAGTGGCGGCTGCAAGATTTCCTTCCATGTCGAGAGCGACTGCGCCAACTGTTCCCTTTGATCTGGCATCTTTCCATATTTTCTGATTGTGGTCGGTATAAAAATAATCCGCTCCCACCGGAACCAGTCCGTTCAGCTCCGCAATTTTCTCTGCACCTGCTCCGGTCATCATCACATGACCGGTTTTCTCCATTACAACTCTTGCGGCAGCTATTGGATTTTTTATATGCTCCACAGCAGCAACGGCTCCCGCCATCAGGGTTTTACCATCCATAATAGCGGCATCAAGTTGGGCAATTCCGTCACTGTTAAGCACGGCACCCTTCCCTGCATTAAAGAGGGAATCATCCTCGAGTACCTTTACCACAGCTTCCACTGCATCCAGACTTTTGCCCCCCGCCTTAAGAATTTTTTCTCCGGTATCCAGTGCCTTCTCGAGACCTGCCAGATATTTGTTTCGCAACTCAACGGGAATATCCTCCGGCACAAAACCTGCTCCACCATGAATTACAAGCATATACTTAGGTTTTTCGGCTTGTCCGTTCCCTTTAATACTAAAAACAACGGTCAAGGCGATCAGAGCAAAAGTGGAAACCACCACAAATATTCTACTGATCTTCATCTTCATCTTCCTCGATGGAAATTAATTTGATATCGTCAAGAAAGGGGAATTTCTCCCTTACCCCTTGCAGATGCTCAAGATCAATCTCTGCTATTCCGATTCCCTCTTCACTTCCCATCATTATCAATTCCTCACCCATTGGTCCGAAAACGGAGCTGTTGCCGGTGTAGTTGAGTTTTGGATCCGATCCTGTTCTGTTTACAGCCACGAAGTAACATTGGTTTTCGATGGCTCTCGCTTTACAAAGGGTTTTGTAATGGTCTATTCTCGCCTCGGGCCAGTTGGCAATATTTACAAGTATTTCGACTTTGTCGAGTGCCATAAACCGGAAAAGTTCAGGGAAACGGAGGTCGTAGCAGATTGAGAAACCGATGTGAAAATCTTCAGCATAATGATTTATGTAGGCAAAACCACCTGCATAATGCTTTGCTTCATCCCCAAAGGTAAACGGGTGGATTTTCCGGTATTTGTCTTCGAGCACTCCCTCACGGTTAATAAACATCAGCGTGTTGAAATATTTCTTTTTCCCTTTCTCCACAATTCCCGCCACCACATTGGTCTCAAATTCCTTTGCTATCGAGGAGAAGAAATTGAAGGTTTGCCCGTCAACATATTCTGCGAGTTTTGCGGTTTCCATGCTGAAACCGGTAAGGCTCATCTCGGGAAACACAATAAGATCAACCGGCTCTGTAAGACTCTCGAGCTGTTTCCTGATCTTTACCATGTTTGCTTCTTTGTTCTCCCACTCGGGTGAGTACTGGAACAATGCGATTTTAATAAGTTCACTCATCGTGTTTTGTTTCCTGTTTCGTAAAATTTGTTCAAAATAATCCCGGCTGCAACTGCAACATTGAGGGATTCCGCACCCGGTATACCGGGAATTCTTATTGAATCATCTGCGATCGATGCCAGTCCGGGAAGCACTCCATGGCTTTCGTTTGAGAGGACTATTACGGTTTTTGGTGCCGGATTAAAATCCCTGATATCCTTCCCGTTCAACTGCGAGGTTACAATTCTGTATCCCGATTCCTTCAGTATCAATAAGGTTCTTTTATCGCTTTCGAAGTGAAAAGAGCCTCTGAATATCGAGCCCATCGAAGAACGGACTACCTTGGGGTTGTAAATATCCACACATTCCGGAGAAAGAAGAATCTCCCTGAAGCCAAACCAGTCGGCAGTTCTTAATATCGTGCCCATATTCCCGGGGTCCGCTATCCTGTCAAGATAGACAATTACCGGAGCCGTTTTATCCGTTTTTTGAGGTGTCGGCACCCGGAAAACCGCTACAACTCCCTGGCTGTTTATTGTATCAGACATCTTGTTAATCTCGGCTCTTTTTACAGCCTCATGTCTCACACCAAGTTTCATTGCCTGAGAGATAATATCCGTAATCTCATGAAATGCGTCGTGTTCATAAATCACTATCTCACATTTAACCCCTGATGCAAGACCCTCACTAACCTGCTTGTAACCCTCCACGATGAACAGGTTAAATTCTTCACGGTATTTCTTCACCTTTAGTGATGAAAAAATTTTTATTTCGTTTGCGGTGACCATCAACTGTTCTCTTCCGAAAAGGGTTTATTCTGCGCTGCTGTCAAGGGAAGAACGACTGATTAACTCGTCGATATATGCCCAGGAATATATCCCGGTATCGTGTCCGTCTTTCCACCTGATTTGAATGGCATAATCGCCAACGGGTGCAATTGCAGCCACCTTGTACATTTCAGGTGTCTCGATTGTTATTCTCTGCGGCTTGAATGTGGTGTAGAGGATAGTTTCACCTTTACAGTTTGCACAGGGGCACTCCTCCCTGAACTGCTTCAAGGGGAAACTGATTTCCCTGTTATCCTGCCATGTAAAATGTATCTTTCCTTCTTTGATCTTGATCTGACTGGGCTTCATCTTTTTCTCTGTTCCATAATTGTACAATTCCGTGAGCAAATAATATATTTCATATCTGAAAATTAATTAATTTATAGTTTAGTTACCAAACTAATTAGAGAGCCCGGAATGTTTAAGCGATATTTTTTACTTTTTTGTATCACCAGTCTTTATGTTTACACCCAGCCAATTTCGTTTACAAATGTCACCTCCAACTACACCCTTCCTGCGGGAGTAAAACTGATACTCGGTGAAAGAACCACGAACCCTAAACTGAAATTGTGGTATTTTGATGTGGATATGAACAGAACGAATGTCGCAATTAAACCTTATTTCAATCCTGCAGGCAGGGAGGGAATCACCTCCTTTGTCCCCAGAATGGGAGCAATTGCCGGAATCAACGGCGGATATTTTGATGTAAACACCGGTGCATCGTACTCGGCTCTTATCGAACCCGGTGTTGTAAAAGCAAAAAACATTGCCCAACTTACCCGACCTGCCGGTACCTACTACACCACCCGTTCCCTATTCAGTTTCACAGATACAAGGGAATTTTCAGTAAACTGGATCTATCATTTTGGTAACAGACCCATCGATATTTACACATATGCAGCCCCCACTCCAAATACCGAAACGACTCCCGCTCCACAGCCGGTTATGGCTCTTGGCAACCAGTATTATGAGATTCTCGCAGGAATTGGCGGCGGACCCACTTTGGTAAAAAACGGACAAAAAAACATTACCTATACCGAAGAAGTCTTCTTCGGATCAGGTGTCGGAAGCACCATCCGTGACCCGAGAACCGTTGTCGGTTACACAGCCGACAGACATGTAATAATGATGGTGATCGACGGAAGACAGGCGGACAGTGAAGGGCTCTCCCTTCCCGAGGCTGCCGACCTCATGATCTCCCTTGGATGCATTGAAGCAATGAACCTCGACGGTGGCGGTTCCACACAGATGTCAGTCGGTAACCAGCTCGTTAATCTTCCCGTCGGAGCGACATACCAAAGACCGATTCCGACCATGCTCGCAATCGTTAATCCCGATTCTATCAACCTGCTGCCGCCTCTTTTCTATATAAGTAAAATTGACAATGTCGATTCAAATATCGTAAAGACGGGCACCTGGACAGTCTCCAATGTCGGCGGCTACTGGGGAACCACTCCATCTCTGAATGCAAACGCAGGCAATGGTGAGACATCTCTGAAATGGAAAATGAAAATCACAAACGAAGCCAAATATGATGTCTATGCATGGTGGGTGGCTGCTTCCAATCGTGCTTCAAACGCACCTTACATAATCAAACATAAAAACGGTACCGACACAGTAAGAATCAACCAGTCGATCAATGGAAGCCAGTGGAACAGAATCGGGACATTCACTTTCACAAACGACCCGTCTGAAGGTGTCACCCTCTCAAATAAGGTGGATACCGCAGGTAAAGTGGTTAACGCAGATGCCATTAGAATAATCTCTTTCGACAGTGTACTCGTTTCTGTCGAAGACCCCGAACCCGCTCTCCCTGAATCATTCAGGCTAAATCAAAATTACCCGAATCCCTTCAATCCTTCAACCATAATATCATTCTCCCTTCCGGAGTCGGCAGATATCCAACTCTCCATCTTCGACATTATGGGGAGAGAATTGAAAACTCTTTATCGGGGTTACAAATCTGCGGGTGCACACCAGGTCGAATTCGACGGCTCAGATTTCGGCTCAGGAGTCTATATCTATCGTCTGACCTGTGGAAATCTGGCAAAGACGGGGAAGATGGTGCTTGTCAAGTAGAGTTTGAGAGACTTGAGAGACTCGAGAAACTCGAGAACTTGAGAGATTTGAGAAACTCGAGAAACTTGAGAAACGGACACAATTTAATACTCAAGTCTCTCAGGTACTCTAGTCTCTCTGGTACTCTGGTACTCTGGTTTCTCGAGTCTCTCTAGTACTTCCTCAACACAAACCGGATTCTCTCAGCTTTGCCGTCTATACCGTTTCTGACGGGGATGTTATAGATTTCACAGAGGAGGGGATAAATATCGATGTTCCACAAGGTACCTGTCCGGAAATTCTTTTTGAAGGAGGGACCCATGGCGACAAAATAGCCGTGCATATCCATCACATCCTTTTCATAGCCGTGGTTACCTTTTGCATCCCAGCGCTCAAAACTTTTTCTTCCCTTTGTGTTCCCTGCTTCCCAGCCTAAATCTGTTATCAGGATAATATCAGAAAACATTGGATTGTTTGTGAAGTGGTAAAAATCAGGTACGACTTGTTTTTTGTATACTTTATAGTGATTTTCGTTTGCCTTTAGTCTTCTGTAAGCCTCTTCAATACGGTCTTTTTGCGGCTGGATGAGACAATATGTGCCCCAGTTCCAAAGCTCGACCTTTTCATCACCGAGTATCTCTTCCACATCAATATACTTCGATTTATCAACATTTGTCATACCGTGATCACTTACAAAGATCAGGTTTGTCGAATCAAGAAGGTTTATTCTCTGAAGTTCGCTTGTCAGAATCCCCGCCATACTGTCCAACAGGGAGATCGCATAGTTTGTGCTGTCAGAGTCAGTCCCATGATCGTGGGCATAAGTATCTGTGGCATCAAAATAGATGGTAAAAAACTTCGGTCTTTCGCCATACGGAAGTTGTAACCATTTAATGATTCCGTCAATCCGTTGGGTGTAGGGTAAATCGTGGTCATAATTTTTGTAGTATCGTGGTCGCCTGTATTCCAGCTCCACTTCAGAACCGGGCCAGAAAAAGCTTGCTGCTGTAATTCCGTTTCTTTGTGCAGTCTCCCAGAAAGCTTCACCCCTGTACCATCTTGCATTCCTCACCTGAACCGAGTCGTTGATTTTATAAGTCTCTTTGTAAACAGGGTCATAAAATGTGTTTGCGATGATACCGTGATTCTCAGGATACATTCCTGTGATGATTGAGATATGGTTTGGAAAGGTTTTTGACGGGAAAACAGGTCGCAGCGATAAAGCTTTTACACCGTTATTGGCAATCTTCCAGAGATTGGGTGTAATGCCTCGATCCATATAATCGTGCCTGAATCCGTCGAATGAAACAAGAATTGTATAAGGCTGTTGTGCAAAAAGAATACTGCTCGAAACCAGAAGTATAAAAAAGGTTCTGGAGAAAATGTGCATCTAAAAATCCCGAAAATTGATCTTTAAATATACGATTTTCCATCCTGAGGAGTGCACGGTCACTTGTGAGACAGCGACCTGAAATTAAAGAAGTGACTCCGGTTCAATCAGAGAAATATTCCACAAATCGCCCGAAACGGAATGTGTAGATGCTCTTGTTGTCCTTTATCTCCACATCCCTTTTCCCCGCGTGAGAATAAACTCTATGCCCAAGACTGATTAATCTACTGACAGTATAATATGTAAAACGGAATTCCCCCATTACCAAAAAATCGGCATCAAGGATATCTCGACCTGCGCTCCCGCACTTCTCTTTTGCGAGATCATAAAACTGATTAAAACACTCACGAACCTCCGCGTTCTCCCAGTCGGGTGATATAAGAGGAAACGGAATATCGATAATACTGCTCCATTGCAGAAGTGCTGCCGCTGTCTGTTCTTCACTCCAAAGATGGCTCGGATGGTTTGTGTAATTGATTAAAAGTTTCTTCCGCTGTGACATTTGCGCTTTTCCCAAAATTAGTGTTGTAATGTTATACTTTTAAAGAGTAATAAAAAAGTGGATTTTCCGAACCGTGTTATTGGTTCAACTTCGTTAAATTTGCACATTCAAAAAAATTAAAACAGGAACCGGAATATTGCCCGAGAAAAAGATCAAAATAGCCATAATAGACCTCTATAACGGAGAACCCAATCAGGGAATGAGATGTATCCAGGATCATATCTATGAAATCGACACCCTGTATGAGGATGTCCCGATAGAATACTCCATTTTTGATTCCCGCCTGAAGGGAGATGTACCCGCCATGGATCACGATATTTACATCTCATCCGGCGGTCCCGGAAGCCCGTTTGAAGATTCAGGCAGAAAATGGGAGACCGACTATTTTAATCTCATCGACAAAATCTGGAACCACAACCAAAAATCTCAGGACAAGAAACATGTTTTCTTTATCTGTCACTCATTTCAAATGATGGCAAGGTTTTTCGAACTGGGTGATGTGGTGCAAAGAGAGAAAAAGTCGTTCGGAATCGTCCCTTTTGCCCTTACTGAGGATGGCGATCAGGATTCTGTATTTTCGAATCTTACCGATCCGTTCTACGGCGCTGATTTTAGAGGCTGGCAGGTCATCCACCAGAACAAAGCCAAATTTGACTTACTCGGTGCAAAAGTTTTAAGCATGGAGCTCGAGCCCGCAGCTTTCTATATGGAACCTGCAATGATGGCAATCAGAATCTCTGATGAAATAATCGGTACACAGTTCCACCCCGAGGCTGATCCGCCAAGTATGTACTACCACTTCAGACAGCCCGAAAGAAAAATCCAGGTGGTTGAACAGTACGGCGAGAAGGCTTATTACGACATGATTGCACACCTTGAAAATCCTGTGCAAATCAACCATACAAAGAAAACCGTGCTGCCCGGATTCTTTAAAAACGCAATTGAATCACTTCGGATTAACGCTCATTCATTAGTTTGACCGTTCTTATAATATTTTATCCCGTGACGGCTCTTTTTCGTAATTTAGCTGTCATGGGATTTTTTTTATTTAACAGGACAAAAAACAATGAAAAAATCGTTTATCCCCTTATTGTTTCTGACTCTCACAGGTCTCGTATTCTCTCAGGAGTCCCACACACCTGATGCTCTGATGCTTCGGTTCCCCGACATTTCTGGTGACAAAATTGTCTTTCAGTATGCCGGTGACCTGTACACTGTTCCCAGAACAGGAGGTACAGCCATTAGACTGACTTCCGTACCCGGGAACGAAATCTACGCAAAATTTTCTCCCAAAGGTGACAAAATTGTCTTCTCCGGAAATTATGACGGCAATGTGGATGTGTACCTGATACCATCATCGGGTGGAGTTCCTGAAAGACTCACTCATAACCCGACACCTGACCTTGTGAACGACTGGTATCCTGACGGAGAGAACATCCTCTTCCGCTCACAACAAAATTCCCCTTCGTACAGATACAACAAACTCTGGAAGCAGTCAGTCGCTGGTGGTATGCCCGAACTCCTCCCTCTCGAATATGGCGAGTTCGCGTCTGTCAGCCCTGATGGACAAAAAATTGCGTTCCAGACCCTCGCTGTCGAAAGCAGAACCTGGAAAAGGTACCGCGGTGGCATGGCAAGTGACATTTGGATTTACGATTTCAAAAACAACACCTCTGAAAAGATCACCGACTTCGATGGTTCAGATGGCATCCCGATGTGGATTGGCGATATAATCTATTTCCTCTCCGACCGCGATAACAACAAGAAATTGAATATCTGGGGATACAACACAAAAACCAAAGAAACGAAACAATATACCTTCTTCGACGAATATGATGTTAAATGGCCCTCAGGCGGAAACAGCGACATCGTTTTCGAAAACGGAGGCAAGCTTTTTGTTCTTAACCTGACGACCGGAAAATCTGCCGAAGTGAAGGTAACAATCCCTTCAGACCTTCCGCAGGTTCGTCCCGCTTTGAAAAATCTCTCTAAAATGATCTTTAATTTTGACATCTCCCGCGACGGTAAAAGAGCTGTGTTCGAAGCCCGCGGTGAAATTTTGACAGTTCCTGCCAAGGATGGTGTGACCAGAAACCTCACCAACTCCTCCGGTGTCGCTGAAAGAGAACCGACATGGTCACCGGACGGAAAACACATAGCATATTTCTCCGACAAATCGGGTGAGTATGAACTCTACATCAACCAGGCTGACGGCAAAGGGAGCGAAAAACAGCTCACCAAAACAGGTGTGGCTTTCAAACAGGGAATAGTCTGGTCACCTGACAGTAAAAACATCGTCTTCAACGACAACTTTGGCAACATCTATATCTACTCGATTACCCCCGATAAACTCACAAAAATCGACAAAGATGAATTCAATTACTTCTTCACCTTTGCCTGGAGTTCCGACAGCAAGTGGCTTGCTTACGACAAACGGGTTCAATACAGCTCGTCAGCCATCTTTATTTACAGCATGGATGAAGGAAAATCGAAAAGGATTACCTCGGATTTTTACAATTGTGCAAATCCTGTCTTCGATCCAAAAGGTGACTACCTCTATTTCTACAGTCTGAAAAACTTTGAACCCAATTACTCGGATCAGGACAACACCTGGATATACGATAACTCGGTCAACCTGTATGCCATGACTCTTCGTACCGATGTGAAAGATATCTTCGCTCCCAAAAATGACGAAGTGGATGTGAAGGAAGAGAAAAAGGATGATGCTAAGAAGGACACTCTTAAAAAAGATGAGCCAAAAAAAGACGAGGCTAAAAAAGAGGAAAAATCTGTAAAGATCGAATTCGACAACATCGAAAAAAGAACTGTCCTGATCAAAAAACTTGGCAATGCCGGCGCACTCGCCGCTGCCGAAGGAAAGGTATTTTATATCCAGTTCCCAAAAGCCGATTCTTGGATGACAGGTGGCTCTCTCTTCCAGTTTGATCTTGATAAAAGAGAACACAAGGAAATTACCTCGGGAGTCACTCAGTTCAGACTCTCTGCCGACGGCAAGAAAATCATGGTTCAGACCCCCGAAGGTGCCTACTCCATAATAGACCCGGCTCCGGGTGCTAAAATCGCCGACGGCAAGCTCGACCTCTCAAACATGACTGCAACCATCAACCCGAGGGAAGAATGGAAACAGCTCTACCGGGAGGCATGGAGAATCGAACGGGATTTCTTCTATGATCCCGATATGCACGGACTGAACTGGGAAAAAATGGGCAAAAGATATGAAGCTCTCCTTCCCTATATCGTGAACAGAAGTGACCTTAACTATGTTATCGGCGAACTGATTGCCGAGTTAAATGTTTCACATGCCTATGTTAACGGCGGAGATCTCGAAAATCCCAAATCAACCTCGGTTGGTGTACTCGGCTGTGACTTCGAAGCAGACAAAAAAGCAGGCTATTACAAAATCGCTAAAATCTATGAAACCGCTCCTTGGGATGCCTCCGAAGTAAGATCACCACTGTCAGCTCCCGGTCTTAATGTGAAAGAGGGTGACTACATCATCGCCGTAAATGGTCAGGCACTCGACATGAAAGCCGATCCATGGAAAGCGTTCCAGGGTCTGGCAGACAAGACTGTTGTCCTTACCATCAACTCCTCTCCTGCGAAAGAGGGTGCAAGAGATATTCTTGTAAAACCTCTTGGCAATGAGCAGACACTCAGATATTATGCCTGGATCGAAAAGAACAGAAAATATGTCGATGAGAAAACCAACGGCAGAGTTGGATACATCTATGTGCCAAGCACCGGAATTGACGGGCAGACCGACCTCTACCGCCAGTTTATGGGACAGGTAAACAAAGATGCACTTATCATCGATGAAAGATTTAACAGCGGTGGTCAGATCCCTGACCGTTTCATCGAACTCTTGAACAGAAAGCTCTACAATTACTGGGTAAGAAACGGCTTCGAGGACTGGCAGACACCATTCGTCGGCAACTTCGGACCAAAAGTGATGCTGGTTAATGGCTGGTCCGGTTCAGGTGGAGATGCCTTCCCTGCATACTTCAGAGCTGCGGGTCTCGGTAAGATTGTAGGAAAAAGAACCTGGGGCGGTCTCGTCGGTATCACCGGCACTCCTCCACTCATAGACGGAGGTTCCGTAACTGCACCTTCTTTCGGCTATCGCGAAATTACAGGCGAACTCGGTATCGAGGGCTACGGTGTCGACCCTGATTATGATGTTGAAAACTTCCCTCACGAACTCGCTAAAGGAAACGATCAACAACTTAATAAAGCAATCGACCTTATTCTGGATGCACTAAAAGCTAATCCGCCTAAAAAGCCGGGTAAAGTAAAATATCCCGACAAATCGAAATAGTGATTAATAAAAAAAGGCTGCCTTCAGTTACGGGGGCAGCCTTTTTAATATCAATTTTACCGGAAGCTATTTTCCCTTTGCTTCTTCCATTTCTCTTTTTTCCCTGCCGTTAAGCACTTTTTCACCTTTCTTCACTTCGGATTCGGTTTTTTGACCTCCCTGTTTATTCAAGCCAAAGGTGGCTCTCAGACCTTTTATCAATTCTGCCTTTTCAAGGGGGGTCAGTTTTGCTTCGGAGTGGATCAGTAAATAGTCAGAGGGAGGCATACTTCCTTTTTCTATCTCTTCAATTGCTTCTTCAGGTTTTTTGGTACCGACGGGATACTCGGAAAAATAGAAATGGCGCCTGCCGTTTTTCACATTGTTAAATACTTTCCACGATGCCGGTGCAATGTATGAGTACCAGGGCCAGTTTGTTTCGGCACTGTGACAATCGAAACAGGCTCTTTTAGCCAGCTCTCTCGTCCGAGGTGAATCCCATGGAGGTTCAGATCTTACTTCGGGATTGGTATGATCTACCTGAAATATCTGAATAACCAAAAAGATGGCACCCAGCGAAATGCCGGCATATTTAAGTACTTTTTTCATTTGAAGTTAAATTATTGTGATTAAAACTTTATCTTTTCGTAAGTACCGTCGAGACGGGGAATCAACTGTGTATCGATGAAGAGAGCAACTCCGAGTCCCAAGGCATAAAATACAAAATCGAGAGGATCGAATACGGACCCGAACACATTTATTTCCAGCAACTGGGCAACCTCGATTATGGACGCAAAAAGGAATATAATAAATGCCTTGGCAAATTTATTCCCGCTTACTTGTTTGAAGAGAACGCTTAAAAAATATGCGGCTATTACACCGGTAGTCTCAAGAGCGTAATTGTTCATGAATCCCTCAAACGGTCCACCATAACCATCCAACAGGAGATAATAGATCACTCCGATGGCAGCAATAAAAATCAGTAAAAGGATAAACCGTATCAAATTCTGTTCCTTTGGCTCTTTGTACCGGGAAAGTTAAACATTAAAGGATTCATTTTTTTAATTGTATGATGCAATATTAAGAAAGAAATCCCTTTTTACAAAATTTTTATCACCGGTATCCAAAATTTAAACCCGGATAACCCGTTTAGAACCTGTTCACCATCTTTATCTCGACACCTCTGAACTCGGGTTCATACCGGCAAACACCTCCGATACATATTATTCCTGCTTCCCTCGAGCCCGCGAGCAGACTTAAGTCGGTGTGTTCCCCTATCTTGATCGTCCCTTGAACATAACTCCAAAGTGTTCTGACAGTATTTCCGGGGTTCGGTTCTCTCGTCTTCATTTCTGCAACAAGTGCAATCGAATATTTTGGTGACCTTAAATATTCCATCGTGAAAACATCGGAAAAATAATCCTCAAGGGTTGTTCTGTTGTTCGACTGCTGATGTTCGAAAATAAACCTCAGGGTGTTTCGGGGGTCAATTGAATATCTGATATCCAAAACGCCGGTGTAGTTTTTTGTATTTTCGTCGAGTTCCTCGTTGTAACCGAGTGCAATTGTGGTTTTGAATTTTTCCGACCATTCGTTTGAGTACTGTCCGTAAATCTCTCTCAATTTAACGCGAGGTTCCAGATTCTGTCCGTAAATCCTCTGAATGTATGAATCCTTGTCGAGTGTTTTCGCCTCCGAGAACTGAAGGAGCAGGGAGGAGTTGTCACTTAAATTTGCATTGGCTTCCACCTGATAACCCTGCTCATTGTCAGCATCAAGTGTGGAAGGATGCCGGTTAAAGAGTTGGTAGCTGTAATCTTTCCGGGTGGCAGGGGGCTGATTGTAATTTATCGTCTGATCAAAAGATCTGAACCCGAAATTATCGTAATACTTGTATTCCCCTGTTATCGAAAAGATGTCGTACCAGTATGATGCGGATGCATAAATCCCCTTGCCGGCAAAACTCTCCGAGCTGTTAAAAACAGCATTCTGAATGTCAGCGTTCTTCTTTACAGCGTATTCGAAGTACCCGTCAAATGCACCAAAAGATGTCTCAAGACGCAATGAACCAATATCTGTGCGTGAAACATTATCAAATTCAGGTTTGTTTGAAGCGAGCGTTACACCTCCTTTAAGCCACTTCAGTCCGCGATACTCAAAATCGGCAAGATAAAGAACATCTTTTCTCTCGTTGTTTGAGTTGGCAGCCGAACCCGCAAGCGCCGTAAGTCTGAAATTTCTGTAACCTGCCTTAACCAAAACGCCCTGCAGGTTGTTGTCAAGCCGGAGATTCCTGTCTTCATAGCTTCTGAGCACCATGCCTCTCCCAACCAGGGCATAGTAGTTTCCGGCGGTTATTTCAAAGTTTGTCTTTTTATCACCGAAATTGACAGTAAAGTACTTAAAAGCGAGATCGGAATATTTTTCCTTTCCTCTGCTGATTGCAGGACTCGGGTCGTTAGGAAGGAATGATTCATATCTGATTCCCGCTGAAAAATTTTCGTATCTGTAGTCAAGGTTAAGCCAGTCTTCAAATATCGATATCTTTTTCTCAAAATCATACGAGGCTTTTGTCTGATTTAGAATTGTTACCCCTTTCGGTAGTCTGGGGGCGGGAATATCCTGAGTAAAGACAGTAAACGGTATGGTCAGCAGAAGCAGAAAAACTTTATTCATCATTCACTTCCCAGCAATTCGATTATCTTTTCTTTCAGTTGTATCTCATCCCCTTTTTTGTAGCCTGAATGAGAATAAACGACTTCACCTTTTTTGTCGATCAAAACTGTATGGGGGACATCCTTTGCATAAAACAATCTTGCCACATCGCCGTTCGTATCGAGAAGTACCGGAATTGTCATTTTCTTCGATTTGACAAAGGGTTCAACTTTCGCAACGGTTCTCTCGCCGTCAACCGAGATGGCGAATCCCTTCAGACCCCTGCCGGCAAGTTCGGAATAAATTTTCTCAACTTCCGGAAGCTCCTCCATACACGGTTTGCACCAGGTCGCCCAAAAACTGATGAGAACCACACTGCTGTCACCGTGGTCCCGCAGTGCGACAGCCTCTCCTTCGAGGTTTTCCAGTGTAAAACCGGGAGCCTTCTGACCGGTCTGAGCAAAAAGGCAGCTTGCCAAAAGAACTGAGAACAGGATTATTGACTTAAGCATTATTTCTCCAGTATCATTTTTCCGGTTGTAACAAGACCACCCGCTTTGAGCCTGTAAAAATAAACCCCCGATGAAAGGTCGCTTGCATCAATGCTCACGCGATGTTCACCCTCTGACATATACCCGTTCAAGACTTCCTTCACATTGATCCCAAGTGAGTTATAAACTGTCAGTGACACATCCGAACTCTTCGGAAGCCTGAATGATACCGAAGTGGAGGGATTAAAGGGATTGGGGAAGTTCTGATCGAGCCTGAAACCGCTAACAAGGTCAACATCTTCCACTGATACGGGCATGGTTCTTCCCGTCAACTCAACGGTATAGAATTCTGCAGGCTGGTTCATGTTCACAGCTTTTACTGTGACTGTCCCGGTTCCATTAATTGTTGAAGTAAAAATATGTACCGAGAAATCCCTGGTTTCCATCGGTTGAAGTGGTGAACTTGAGAAATCGGGGGTGGTGGCAACACTGTCCACAAACGGGGCAAAACATCCCAAATCAAAACACATCGACGATGTCCAGTCCTGATGAGGCAGATTTTCCCGGGTCCTCACGATATAAATTGTCTGCGGGGAGTTGGTCAAATTTCTGAATGTAAAATCAAAGACGAGCTCGCAGCCGAGTGAGTCGCTAAGAACTGTATGATTTGGTGTGAATTCAAATGTCTGTGCCGCGGTTACTGCCGGAAAAAGCAGAAAAACCAAAGCCAATAAAACTGATTTACGCATCTTGAAAGTTATCTCTTGGAAATTGCTGACTGATATATCTCTTTTGTGGTTTTGTTTTGCAGGAATGCCACCACCCTCAACTTCGACAAATCCCAGCCGCTGTTGATGGCAATTGAAAGTTTGAAGCTGAGCTCCTGACCATTTCCTGTGAGGTGAGGAATTATCCCCCCCGAACCGGAAAGAAATCCACGGACTACATTATGAAAGAGAGTTTCACCATTTGAACCCGGTGGTGTTGTGAACGAGGTTTCGGTCTGAATTGCATAAACATGCATGACCGTCTCATTTGAATCAACCTGCGGCAGGTCGAGGATTTTTATATTCACCGTGGAATAGAGAACTCCTCCCGAAGTGGAATCTTTGATGCTCATCCTGAAGCGCGCAGGGGCACCAAGCTGCTGATCAACATACTGCTTTATCTGGTTTGAATCGCTTGATACGGGCTTTAGTTTCCCGTCTATGTATGTGGTCGGCGTGGAAAATATTTTGTAAAACTGAGCCCGGTTATCTATCGAAGCCTTGTTCGCCTGATAAAAGGGATCCTGAGGGGAAGGGTAGTTAACATGATATTTGATCATTATGACATTTTTATCGAGCAAAGTACCGGTCTCGAGTGAGCGCAATATCCTGTTCGAAGTGACACAGGGGACACAACTGACATTTGCAAAATCTTCAATGATCACGAGCTTTTGCTCAGTCACTGGTGAAAGATTGAAAGTCTCCTCTCCCAGCGAAAAAGCTCCAATCACAATATTCCGTGTCTCGGAGACATACCCGTCCTTCTCAACTCTTAGAGCATGTGATCCCGCCTTTGCAAGAAGAGTATCGGGAAGTGTCTTTCCGGTATTTACTCCGTCAAGAAAAATTGCAGCCCCCGCGGGACTTCCCTTTACCACAATTCCACCGGTAACATCATCCTCAATTTTAACAGGGGGTGTAGTCTTACACCCCTGAAAAAATAAAAATGCTCCCAAAACGACGAAGAATAGCGACTTCGGTCTCAAACACTCCTCAGGTTATTTCTATTCACAATGTTTATTCGTTCCTGAAAAATCACTTCAACAGGATCATTTTTTTGCTCAAAACTGTTCCCTCAGAGACTAATCTGTAAAAGTAAATCCCGCTCGAGAGACCCGCTCCGTCAAAATCGACATTGTACTTCCCCTGCGACATCTGCTCATTCACCAGCACTTTTACAAGCTCACCGACAGAATTGTAGACTGCCAGATTTACCATCCCCGACTGTGGAATGCTAAAGCTGATTTTAGTCGATGGATTGAAAGGATTCGGGAAATTCTGATCCAGATTAAAATCCACCGGAAGTTCGTTCTCGTCTTTCTCGAAAATCGATGTGGCGATTCCCGGTTCAGGAGTCGGAAGTTTCTGTGTTGTGTAAATTTTGAATTCACCGGGAAGGAGCGAAACCGACATGTTGACATCGGAAACGGTCATCGAATCGCCCGAGAAGAAATCGTACCACTTCCCTGTGTTCTGGAAACCGGGATTGTAGCTCGCCTGTGTAACACCAAAGTTTCCTGTGATAACCACATTCATCTGTGAGTGATTTATCTTTATTGTCTTTAATGCCGTAGCAGCATCGATTGTAAAATCGGTACTGCTGAATGCGTCATAGTTCTTTTTCAGATTAATCAGCTCTGCCCAGGTTTTGTAGAGATTGAGCCTTCTGCCGTCAGAATAATACTCCCACTTTACAGGCTTGGGGTCTGTCTTGCATGCATCGGTACCACAAGGATAGAATATGGAAACATCATATGCAAGTTCACCAAACTGCCAGATCATTTTCGGTCCGGGAACTGTAAAGAAGAATGCTCCTGCAAGTTTCTCCCTCGCAATGGCTGTCGAAAGACTTTTCACATTATATCCGCCACTCGAAGCACCATAAAGGAGATTTTTCGCCATCGTTCTCTCTTCATCGTGCGATTCCATGTATCCGACAAGTTTAGGGGAACTGAAATTTCTGTTTTTCCAGGAGATGCCGCTGAAGTTCGACTTGTTGTTATCGTGCCATCCCATTGTGGCTTCATTGTAGTTCGAATTGTGGTTGCCCCAAAGCATCATACCTTCATTAGCGAGGGCAATTTCTTCACTGTTATCGGCAAAATGCTCGAGAATTACATAAGAATTGGGGTCAACTGTCCAGATTTGCTGTGCCATTCTCTTTAACAGATTGATACGCGACTGGTCATATTGTCCCCACTGACCGACATTGCTTCCGCTGTTGGTCTGTGTAAATCCTTTTGAGAGATCGAATCTGAAGCCGTCAAATTTGTATTCTTCAATCCAGAATCTGTTTACTCTGTCCACATAATCTTTGGTTGCCTGACTCTCATGATTGAAATCGTAGCCGACATTGTATGGATGTCTCGCTATTGGATTAAACCACGGACTGTTGGCAGCAGGTCTGTTGTTGGCAGCATCCCAGTAGAGACGCACCATGGGGTTAAGACCAAATGCATGATTGAGCACCATATCCAAAACAACTGCGATGCCTCTTTTATGAGCTTCGTCAATCAGTTTTTTAAGCTCGTTTTTTGGTCCGTACCATTTATCAACTGCCATATGGAACATCGGGTTGTAACCCCAACTGTTGTTCCCTTCAAATTCCATTACCGGCATCAGTTCAAGACAGTTGATTCCAAGTCTCTGAAGATATCCGAGGGTATCTGTAATCGATTTGTATGTCTGTTCCGAAGTGAAGTCCCTGATGAGCAGCTCGTAAACCACGAGTTTCTCTTTGGGTGGTTTCTGGAAATTTGTTACCTGCCACTGGTACGGAGTCTGACCGGGTTGCATAACCGAGACGACATTCGAAGTGAGACCGACAGGATAAGGGATCAAACCGGGATATCTTACGCTGTCAATGTATTTGTCGTTCCAGGGATCAAGCACTTTTTCAGAATATGGATCGCCGATTTTGATGGCGTTATCAACAAAATACTGGAATCTGTACTCCTTACCGGGTGTTAGGCCATTCAAAGTTACCCAGTATCTGAATCCGTCGGGAGATTTGTAAAGCTCGTATGCGGGATCGATTTCCCATCCGTTCATGTCACCGATAAAATATACAAACTGCTTTGTCGGGGCATACAGCACCATTGTTGCCGAAGTGGAAGAGGTGTAGTTTATACCATCCTTCATTCCCGCCGGGACTGCCTGCACAGGAGTCGCTCCTCTTACTACATAGTAAACTGAATCATAACCTTCGCCTCCGGTACCTGAAATGGCAACCGCTTTAATTCTGGTTTTTCCGATCTGAGAGGCGGTAAGCTGGTAAGTAATCGAATCGTTGTTTACCGAAGCCACTTCTGAACCGTTCAAAAACAGTTTCATCGTCTGCGTTCCTGCAGCGCCAATTGCGAGAACGGGCACAGAAGTGTTCTGCGCAATTATACCCGAAACCGCGGGTTGAAGAATTGCTGCAGTCTGCCCGGGCTGCGAGAGTGGAAGAAAAATGTCGCCACCATCCGCAGTCTTGCCGGTCAGGGTTCCGGCTGCATTTCTAAAAACAAAAGCGAGCTGAAGTATCGTCTCATTCGCAGGGACATTGTAATACTGCCTTATCTTGAAAGCAATTTTCCACTTCGTTCCACCAACAAATGTAAGCTGTGTCTCGGGAGTGTTCTGTCCCCAGTTGGTTTTTACATAGCGCCAATCGGAGGGTCCTGTGCTTTCCGTCGTGATCACACCCGTGTGAGCGTAAATGGGAAAAACATTCGTCAAGCCTGCATTTCCTTTAGAAGCATCATATATAATTACAATCGAATCCTCGGGAGTGGCAAAATACGGCGTCCACTCCAGTTCCTGCGCATAAACTCCGGATATAAACAACAACAGTGCAATAATTACTTTTTTCATTTTGTCTTACTTTTTATTTTCAAAAAATCCAATAATCAACCTAAAACTTCATACCTCAAACTTCAAACTTCATTATTTTTTTTCGCAATAAACTGATAAACCACCGTTCTCTCCCTTGGCCTGGTATCAAAATCGATAAAAATCACCTGCTGCCAGGTACCGAGAGTCAGTTTCCCGTTTATGAAAGGAATCAGGAGTGACGGACCCTGAAGAGCCGCCCTGATGTGGGAGTGTCCGTTCCCGTCGTGCCAGGTCATATCATGGTGATATATCTTTCCCGAAGGAACCAGTCTGTCCATAAACTCGGGATAATCTTTCAACAACCCCGGTTCGAATTCTATTGTAGTCAGTGCCGCTGTAGAGCCCGGTACAAAAAGGTGAACGCTCCCCTCAGTGTAACCGTTCTCTTCAATCATTTTTTCAATGTCAGCAGTTAAATCTTTTATGTCCGAGTTTCCATTTGTCTGGAAATGCATTTTGCCTGTAAGAAATTCCATGATCTTCACTTAATATTTATTTACCGATTTAAAAAATAAAGATAATTAAAGCCATGAGCAAGAGAAAAGTGCTTGGAGTTATGAGTTTTGATTTATTAATTATTAATTGGATGTGAAATGCGTATTTGCAGGTTTTGAATCATTGTTTTGGCTATAAAGATGGCGTCTTGTGTTAAAAAGTTAACAAATTCGATTGTTCGTCTATGAAAATATTACATTTTTTTTACTAACTTGAGAAAGGGGAATAATTATTTTTAATCATTAACCATTTTCATGAGGTCCCTTATGAGAAGATACCTTTTCCTCCTCGTTTTTTTGCTCTCCGTTGCAACTTTTTCTCAATCAATTACCTTCTGTGAGGGTGTCACTGAGAAAGGTGCTCCAATAAAAGCCTCGGAAGTTTTTAGCATCTCCGCAAACGGCAGTTACTTCTACTTCCTGGTAAAACTTCCATATACCGTAAGTTGCGAGAAAGTCTCCTTCGAAATCTATCGAATTGAAGAAGATTACGAGTCGTACGAAACAACCATAACCATGGTTACAAAACCAGACTGGGCATGGTTCTACAAACAGGTAACCTTTTACCAGTCCGGCTGGTTCAGAGTCTATGTAAGAGATTGTGCAGAAACCGTCCTCACTTCAGGAGTGGTGCAGGTAAAATTCAAATGAATTTGAAGGCTGAGGGCTGAATTTCTGAAGGCTGAGGGCTGAATTTTTGAGGTTTGAGGTTTGAAGTTTGAAGTTTGAGGGCTGAATCCTGAAATGTGAAGTTTCAGGTTTGAGGTTTGAAGTTTGAAAACCAATAGCCTGGGAATTCATTCCCGGGTAGAATCAGGGTTTTAAAACTCACCGCAGAGACCGCAAAGAGAGATCACTTGACGATATCCACAACCTTTAACTTCAGAAAAGGAGCGACAATCGTCTCGATTGTCCTGCCAACAAAATTGAGCCCTTGCGGCGACATATGGGTAGAATTATTTTTTTCTACCCATACATGACCCCATCCGGGGCAAAAATTCCCATCCGTGAAATCTGTGTTGAATCCGTGATATCCGTGAAACCATTTAAAAATCCCTCTCTGCGTATTTCTGTCTAATCTGCGTGTACCTGTCCGCCGTGGTGGATCAGCGTCCCCTACACACATGCCGCCACAGGGGCTCAAAATTCCCATCCGTGAAATCTGTGCAAAATCCGTGATATCCGTGGAACCATTCAAAAATCCCCCTCCGCGAAAATCTGTCTAATCTGCGTGTACCATGTCCGCCGGGGCGGATCTGCGTCCCCTACCCATATGTCGCCACAAGGGCTCTTTTTTTGGTAATCGCCATATTTCTACCCATACATGACCCCTGCCGGGGCCAAAATCCCCATCCGTGAAATCTGTGCAAAATCCGTGATATCCGTGGAACCATCCCCAAAAACAGCTAATAGCTAACCTAAAATCTTGTGGTAAAATCCACAAATATTCTGCTGAAGGTGCTGGATTCTTCGAAGACTCCTTCATAGTTCAGGGAAAGATCAAACTGTTTGCTGATTGTCCAGTTAAGATCGACGGAGAGGATGTTTTGTGCCAAAGTTGAACCTCCGGCGGGGAAATTGTAGTCAATTCTTCGGAAACCAAATGTACCGAATAGGTCTTCGATAAGATCTCGTGAGTATGTAATTCCATAATTAAAGCCATCGACATAGTTGCTTTTTAGATAACTTACATTTGCACCGAGGTAACCGGCAACATAAGGGAGATTGGTAAAATATGCACTTGCACCGAAATCCTGCGATACCCTCTTGTCGTTACCCATGTTTCTGACTCCGGCTCTTAGGGAGAGTGAGACATTTTTGATTGCGGTGGTGTTGAAAACAGCGCGAAGTCCCTGCATCGTTTCGTTTATCAGAACCGAGTCGATAAAGGTTCTGTAAGACTCGTAGTAGATGACATTTTTTCTTCTATCGTAAGCGAGAACAAAATTGTATTCCCTTGAGAAGGCGTACCGTATCGAGGCGAAGAAGTTGGTGAGACTCGGTTTGGTTTTCCCCTCACCTGCTTCAACCGTATAGAAATCGATCTCTGATGATGCAAACAACGAAACGGAATTGGATGGATTCGAAACATGCTGCAGATAGATAAACCGGCGGTCGGTCTTAAAATCGTTCGTCTGATTCACTATTCCGAAAGAATTCTCCATAATGCCTGTTCCAAGCGAATCGGTGTGGGCACCATACGCACCAAACTGAAAAAGCTTGAAATTGTAGCCGTAATCTTCGATGTTCGGTCTGCTTCCCGCAAATGCACCCGCAGACCACTTTTTGTTGAAAGACCTCTCATAGAGAATACCGTCTATGGCACCTATGTTTGCAATTTTCCGGTAGATGAATCTTCCCGCATTAAAGAAGGAAAGGGTATCAAGTTCGTACTGCATTTTGAAATCATAAACCTTTAGTTTCCTGCCGAGGTCGTGCCCTTCCCTTCCCCAGTCGGAAGTGAGATAGGAAAAAGTTGTGTAGGTTGAAAATGAAACTGGACTGCCGCTTATTTTGTCGGCATTAAAGGAAAAAGCATACCGCCACCTTTGATAACCCGGAGCTCCCGACATGTTGCTCATATCTGTGGATGACTGAACAGAGAATCTCCCTCTGTAGTTTTTCTTCTGAATCAGAGGACCGGCACCCTTGTCCACCTTCCCTTTGTTATACACAAATTTTTCTTTTGTCGTATCTGCAACGGGTTTTTCCTCCTCTTTTTTCACAAAGGAGGGATAAGCCCTGAGCACCATATCCTTTTCAATTTTCAGGGTACCCGCTTTACTTCCGGCAACCGACTTGCTGCTGGTAAAATTTACTATTACTGCCGGCACTTCCTTGCCGTCTTTCACCAGCCAAAGGGTATCCTTCTCAAAAATGCCCTCTGTCAGTTTGAACTCAACATAAATATTCTGCGAGGAGACATAAGTAACTTTCCCTTCTCTAACCTCTCCCGTTTTCTGGGCGAAAGAAGTTCCGCTTAGAACCAAAAGTGAAACAACCAATAATGAAATTCTCATCAGTCTATCCTCTCCAGTTTTCTCGGCACACCATTTCCGGCTTTGAATGAGAAAGTGGTGTGACAGTTCCAGCATTTCCTGTTTGCAGGGGAACTCTTGTGAGCGATTGTCACTTCCTCCTGATGACAGGTTATGCACTGCGGCTCTGAATTTGGTCCCGAGTGGCATTCTTCACAAATCACATTTTTGTGTTTCCCCGATACGGGATAAAATGCGTGATCAATCCTCTGCGGAGCGAGACTTGAACCGCGCGGGTGGCAGTCGTAGCATCTCTGCGAATTCCACGAGTAGTTTGCAACCCCTTGATGTTCGCTGTTCATCGATGCCTGGTTGTGCTCGTGACAATCGATGCAGGAGAAAGTCCCAAAGTTCGCAGCGTTTGTGTGACAGCTCAAACAGTCGTTGTTCCATTTGTTTTTATGTTTTCCTGAGTAAATCGGGAAAAACTGAACATCATGGTTATAAGTCGATGGTTTCCAGGCTACGGAAGTGTGGCAATCTTCACAGATCCTCGGGAAGTGCGGCGCAACATGGTTAGGATTGACAGCTCCCTGATAGTCCGCTGCATGGCACGAATTGCAAAGTGTGGAAGTGTTGCTGTACCCCGAAGTGTGGCATTGTGCACATGTGGCTGTGGTATGCTTACCCGTCAGTTGGTATCCCACAATGGAGTGGTCGAAAGTTGCCGGTGCCCAGCCTATATCGGTGTGACAGTTGGAACAAACCTGCGGATAACTCTTCGCCACATGATTGGGATTTGTCGCCGACTGGTAGTCGGGTGTGTGACAGGTCGAGCACTCATTTGTGGTTGCGGTATAGGTGATCTGATGACACTGAATGCAGGTTTTTCCGGCATGCTTGTTTTGAAGGGGGAATCCTGTTGCCGTGGTGTGGTTATAGGTGGTGCTTGCCCAGGCAGTTGTGTTATGACAATCGGTACAGGTATGTGAAAAACCCGCAAGTGAATGATTCAGCTTTGTTGTCTGATTGAACCCCTGCTCATGGCATGAGAAACACTGGTTTGGCGTATTCGCATAACCGGAAGTGTGGCATCTCGCACAGTCTGTGGTTATGTGTGCCCCCGTTAAAGAGAATGGTGAAGTCTGATGGTTAAACGCACCCTCCGATGTACCTCTCGGATGACACGAATAGCACGCTGCAGACTCCCATTTGTAACCCTGAATGCCCTGGTGCTCGCTGTTCATGGACGCCTGATTGTGCTCATGACAATTGGTACAGGAGAATTGCTTGTAACTCGAAGAATTAGTATGACAGTCGCCGCAACTGTTCCATTTGCCACGGTGCTTTCCTGAATAAATCGGGAAATAGGGACCGTCATGATCAAACTGAGCAGGAGTCCATCCTGCTGTTGTATGGCAGTTTTCGCAGGTATTCGGGAATTGAGCCGCCGTATGATTCGGGTTCTGAGTAGCATTATAATTTGACTGATGGCAACTTACACAGGTTTTTGGTGTCCCTGCATATCCCTGGGTATGGCAGCTTGCACATGTAACCGTGGTGTGCTTCCCTGTAAGAGGGAATGTGGTAAGGTTATGGTCAAACTGTGCAGGTGACCATGCATTGATGTTGTGGCAAACCTGACACTGTTTGGAGAAATTGCCAGCCACATGGTTGGGGTTTCTCGTCGCTTCATAATTCGGTCTGTGGCAACTGTAACACTCTTTCGAAAGTCCCGCAAATGTGCCCTGAGTGTGGCAGTCGTAGCAGCTTGGTCGTGAATGCCCGCCTGTCAAGGGGAAGAAACTGTGGTTTACATTGGAACTGCGCCAGTTGGTAGCCTTGGTATCGTGGCATGTTGTACAGTCTGTCGAAAATTTCCCGTTTGGATGGTTCGGTGCCAGTGTGGCATAATAATCTTTTGAGTGACAACTGTAGCAATCAGTCTGAACAGGTTCGAACTGCCTCACTTCGTAATTTTTGTGACACATTCCGCAATCTGCAGTCTGATGTTTTCCAAAAAGTGGAAAACGGCTCCGCTCGTGAAGAGGAAGTATCGATTTTACAAGCCAGTTTGCAGGTGTATGGCAACTCTGACAATCGTTCGAGAGGGTGTTGCCATGAACAGTCGTATGACAGCTTACGCAGTTTTGAGGTGTCCTCTCAAATTTTAAAGTTGTATGGCATGCCTTGCAATCAACTGATGAGTGCTGCCCCTGAAGAGGAAATTTAGTCTTTGAATGGTCAAAATCGAGTTTCTTTACATCAATCTTCCAGTTCTGAGGATTGTGGCAGTTACTGCAATCCTTCCCCTTCAGATCACCGTGAGGAGATTGTGCATTGAGACCGGTGGCAAGGACCAGCGCAAGAATTATGAGTGACAGGCAGCGCATTTGAAATCTTCTATCTTGTATTTGATGAACCTGACCCCGTCGCGGGTCGTTTCTTTATGGCATTTTTGGCAATCCAGCAGTGAATGTGCTCCCGAGAGTGAAAATTTGGTCTTCTCGTGATCAAACTTCTCAGGAAGCCAGTTTGCAGTGGTATGACACTTGAGACAATCGTTCTTTCCTGTCTCTTTGAACTGGTAGTTGTGTACCTCTTTATGACAGCTTTCACAGTTGGTTTCCAATGAAGCAAACTCTCGCACAGGAGGAGTGGCTGTCTCATCTTTTTTGTGGCAATCGTAACATTTTCTGTTGCTGTGCTTCCCGGTCAACTGAAAATCTGTTTTTTCGTGCTCGAATTTATACTTCATCCAGCTATCGACATTGTGACAGTTTGCACATTGATTCTGTCCCATAAATTTATTGGAGATCTCCTGTCCGTGGATGTTCTGGTGACAGCTCGCACATTCAATACTCTCTTTTTTAAACTTCCACTCTTTGTTTGTGTAGTGGCAGCTCTGACACGATTGTGCCCTGTGTGAGCCGAGGAGCGGGAATCTGGTTTCCTGGTGCTGTGAAAAAGTGTAGAGTGACGGAGCGAAGCCATCAACGGTGTGACAGTTTGTGCAATCCTTCGGTTTCCCTTCCACAGCAAACTCGCCCTTGTGATAATCTTTGTGGCAACTGGTGCAGTTTTCGTGAGCAGGTTTGGAATTAAGGTCGGTACCGTGACAACCACCACACTTAACCACCCGGTGCTGTCCGAGAAGTTTATAGCCGGTCTTGTCATGGTCAAATCCGTTTAGTTTTATATTTTTGAAGTTGTCGGTCGAGTGGCAATCGGTACAGTTGTTCCCGAATTTTCCGTCATGAACATCCTTGTGGCAGTTTGTGCAAGAAGCGAATTGAATTCCTTTGAAGACCTTGAATTCCTTGCCGTTTCTTACCGTCGTGGTGTGGCATCTGTAACAGTCAACCCTTGTGTGAGCTCCCGTCAATTTAAATTGTGCGGATGCATGGTTGAATCCCGAGGCGGGTTTAAAAGCATATTGCGAGTGACAACCGGTACAACTGTTTCCAAGAGTACCCTGATGATAATCTGTGTGACAGCCGAGGCAGTTTTGTTCGAGACCGAGAAAGGTTCTTCCCGCTCTTTTTGCAGCTTTTCCTTTAATAAATTTTGCCTGATGACAGCCGGCACAAGAGAGTTGTTTGTGTTTCCCTTGCAATTCGTATCCTGCACGGGAGTGGTCAAAACCGTTTTGAACGAAGTTGATTATTTTGTAGCCTCTGCCATGGTGTTCGCTGTGGCATGCATAACACATCTTTCCTCTGGCTTCACGGGCATGGAGACCCCTGCCGGCATTTCCGAGTGCGGAAATCTCTGTGTGGCATGTCAGACACTTGGTGTTCGTGACCTCGTCTCCTGAAGTGTGGCAACTGTTACAGTTGCTCATTCCTTCAAGATTTGAATGGGCTGTGGTGAGGTCACCCGGTGAAAACTGTGCGTACCCCGTGGATACGAGCAGAAATATTAAAATACAATAACGGGACAAGGCAGTCCCTTTCACATAGATCGCTTAATCGTGACTTAGAATAGCTTCGCCAAATTTCTTGGTTATCTTTACTCCGGCTTTTTCCAGGAATTTCGTCGGAAGTTCACCTCCGGCAAATATGTAAACAAGATCGTTTTCAATTTCGAAAAGATCTTCCGGATTTCCTCCCCGGTTCAATACCACGGAGGAGTCTTTGATTTCAACAACATTGGTACTGAAAAGCATCGTTATCTTTCCATTGCCAGTGTATGTATTTATGTTATCAAGATTTTTTGGTTTGATCCTCGAAAAAGAATCAGACCGGTATGACAAGCTGACTTTATTTGTGCCTTGGGCGAGGAGTATTGCTGACTCAATGGCTGAGTCGCCACCACCTACTACAAGTATTTTTTTGTTCTCAATATGCTCGGGTTCAAGGAGTCTGTAGAAAACCTTTTCCTTGTTTTCACCTGCAACCCCGAGTTTTCTGGGAGAACCTCTTCTTCCAATTGCCAAAATTACGGAAAAAGAAGTATACTCGCCCCTGACGGTTGTCACTTTAAATATCTCTCCCTCTTTCGAGATCGATTCCACCTTCTCATTTTCATCTATTTTTATATTATTTTTTTTGATCACATCGTGCCAAAGGGTTATCAACTGATCCTTGTTTGTCTCGGTCAGTTTTACTTTTCCTTTCAAAGGGAGATCCATCGGCGAGGTCATCACTATTTTAGCTCTGGGGAAACTGTAAACTGTGCCACCAACGGTATCCTGCTCGAGGGTTTTATATTTTAACCCCAGTTCGGCACTCCTGAGGGTTGCGGAAATGCCGGCAGGACCGGATCCGATAACAATTACATCAAATTCTGCTTTATGGTCTTTTTTCATCTTCTTGCCAAGATACGAAACCGCCTGTTTTCCCTGTTCAACTGCATTTCTTATCAGTCCCATGCCTCCCAGTTCGCCGGCTATAAAAAGCATCGGTACATTGGTTTCAAATTCCTGACTGACATGAGGAAGGTCAACACCCCGTTTTTCGGTTCCGATGTAAAGGGCAATAGCCTGAACAGGACATGCATGAAAACAGGCACCGTGACCTACACACCGTGAAGCATTTACCGTGGTTGCCTGGCCGTTAACAATGCAAAGGATATCTTTCTCGGGACATGCCTCGATGCAGGCACCACTTCCGATGCAGATGTTGGAATTTACAAAAGGATGGAGTGAGACGGGCTCATAAAGACCGAGGTTTTTTGCATCCTCAATCTTTTTAACATTTTTCTTTGAGGTTTTGCTTTTACTTCTGAGGTAAAAGAAAGTAACGAAAAAGATAAGAAGAAGGGCGAAAAGGTATCCGCCCGTTTCTTCGAGAAATACTTCGTTCAACTTACTTTTTAAGTTCTTCGGTTGCCAGAGCCGCGCCCGAACTTCCGGGGAAATCTTTTATCAGTTTTTCCCAGATCTGTTTGGCTTTGGCTTTGTTACCTGTCCCGTTTTCAACAAATCCCAGGTAAAAAATCGCTTCTGTGTTCTTAGGATCGAGAGCAACCGCCTTGTTGATTGTCGCAAGGGAGTTTGTAAAATCCTTCTTTTGGAAGTAGAGACTGCTTAGGGCAACCAGCACTTCAACATTTTTCGGATTTATTTTCAGGTACCGGGTGTAACCGTCAATGGCTTTGTCAGGCTTGTGTGCCATTCCCATGAACTCTGCATACTCGAGAAGTTTTGTTGTGTCATTCGGGTTCTCATTGGCAGCTTTTTCGAGATCAGCCATTTTCTGCTTAATCTCGTCTTTTACATTTCCTGCACCCGGGTTACCTGCACTGCCATCACCCATCCCCTTGTGGAGATCATCTCCGGGAACAGGGGTTCCTTCCGAAAGGGCGGGTGCCTCTTTTGTTTTTTTACCCGACAGTGAGGAAAAAATAACGACTCCTGCAACTGCAAAAACCAAAAGTAAAATGTAAACATACATCTTGTTAAATTTCATACCATTCTCCTAAAATATCCAGGTGGCACCATAATATATGGTGACACCGACATGGATCAACATGATTACAAACATTGCTATCGCAAAGGGCAAATGAAAAATATGCCAGTATCTAAAAAGCCTGTGCATCGATCTGAGAACTCTGGTCTTCCTGTCGAGCGCTATCTTTTCTTTTGCCGTTGCCAGAATTTGTTTCACCAATCCGGGATCTGTAACACCCGAATTTTTCAATCTTTGTTTCAACAAAGTTAGTGATTTTTTTATAATGAAATAATCTTTCATTACGGTAATTATGCTTGACCAGGTACCCGGTTCCTCTTTTTTACCCTCAAAACCATATTTCTCTATCTCATCAATAAGGTCTTCATTCAGATTATGTTCTTCTTTGAGCTTGAGACTGTACTCTTTTTGCAGCCTGGCAATTTCCATCGAATCGAGTTCGTTGCCTTTTATTGAACGGGGTATCTTTGTATAAATGAACCTTCCGGCAACTCCGGAGAGTACCACTGCAGTCATCGACCAAAATGAGATTGAGACTATTCCCCCGAATTTAAATGCGGTATGATACAGCACGAAGACCGGACCCACTACGCATAGAAAAATGTGAAACTCGAGCCAGTGTTTCAGCAGACCCCAACGGAAGAATGCCCTGACTCTTTTCCGAATCATATAAATCGAAACTCCGAATATCATCATCAATGTGCCCGCTATTCCAAGGGCGTGACCCAGATATCCCTTCGGCTCCAGAACGATGTGAGCATCACTGTGATAGCCGACCTTCTTTTTGTACTTCGGAATTTCGTCAATTGCCGACGGCCTCCACAACAGCTTTGCATCCGTCTGCGGTCGCAACTCCTGAGGAGAGGAGTAGTAATCCTTGCCGTTAAAATACAAAAGTGTGGTCGAAGTGATCCCGATTATGAAAAACAGGGCTATGTAAACAGAATGTGTGAGTTTGCTCATTATTCAGACAATTTATTAACTGTTAAATTTCGACTTCCGTTAAAGTTCTTGATTTTGTCGATTTTGCTATCTTCAGCGATTCCAGTTTCCTGTTCAAAATGCTGATTCTTTCATCACCGGCATCATCAAATTCATCGAATGCCTCCTCTGATGCAAATTCGAATATTTCACGGAATTTATTCGCTTTTCCCTTTTCCTCGAGCAATGTGTACTTCGACAGTCCTGCTCCTGAAATCAGTGATTTATACTCTTTTATTGAATCGAGATACTCTTCCCTCTTCTTTGGATCGATATCATAGGAAACATAAAAAACTATTTTTGCCATCTTTTCTCCTTGTTTATTTAAGTTCAACTGTACCGTGAAAATTGATTTCCGCGGGACCCGTCAAACTCAGGTTTTCTAATTTGTTATCAATTATTTCAAAATTTATTGTGAGTGTGTCGCCGCTTTTAGTCTTCAGATTCACGGGCGGTTCACACTTTCCGAGAGCATAAAAGACAATTGCTGCCGCTGTGGAACCGGTGCCGCATGCGTCTGTCTCATCTTCCACGCCCCGTTCGAATGTCCTGATCTCAAGCGAATTTTTATCGATGTACCTGACAAAATTTACATTTACACCACCCGGTGCAAAATCGTTGTGATGCCTGATTTCTCTTCCAAGGTCTAAAACAGGAAAACTGTCGAGTTCCGAAAACCCTGTAAATGGATTTTTTGGGTCGAGTGGTACATCTTCAATATTTATTATCACATGAGGTGAGCCGGTATCACAATAATGAGAGGTTATCAGACTGCCACGGGCTTTTATCCTGAAACCGGTTTTTAATTTTGCAGGTCGTGCCATAAAAAACACAGGCTGTCCGCTTTCATCGATTCTGCCCGAATAGACCTTTTCACCAAACTTGAAACGGAGCTCTCCTCCAGAAAAAAGGTCCTTCCCGCTACAGTAACGGATTACACACCGGGCACCATTTCCACAGAGTGATCCTCTTTTCCCGTCGGAATTGTAAAAATCGACTGAAACCGGGGTTTCTTCTCCTCTGTTAAGGATCAATATACCGTCTGCTCCCACCCCTTTTTTTCGGTCGCAAAGTGATATAATATCCTCGGAAGAAAGAGCAGGCAGGTTACCTTCAAGAGCATCGACAACTATAAAATCGTTGCCGGCACCGTCCATTTTGGAAAAATTAAAAAATCTCATTGCTTTAATTTATAATTAATGTGAATGATAGACAATAAATCCGGACAATTTTAAGCTTAAAATTTAATTGAACTTTTTTAATAATTGGAAATGTTTTTAATTAGAGATTGTTTATTGCCCTTTTTTTAATAGATTTACGCTTCATTTCGATACGATTTTAAAAAATACATTTATTTAACAACTAAACAGAGGTAGACCATGAGGAAAGCAACTCTCATGTTGGTCTTGTTGGCAATTGTTTTTGCCGGCTCAGCAGCTCAGGCTCAGAGCTTAAGTACAAAAGTACATTTTGGTATTGAAGGCAATGCCATCTTGCCACAGAATGAATTCACAGAAAAATCGATCAACGGAGGCTTCAGAGGCTTCTTCAGATACGGTTTTAACGACACATGGCGTGTGGAATTCGGTGCCGGATATCTTAAGTATGCCGGTAAGGATTTCGTTTCCGCCGACTATGAAACCGATGTCATTCCGATAGACCTGAGACTTCTTTGGTTCCCCTTCGGATTTGAAAGACTTTCACCTTATGCCTATGTAGGTGCAGGTGCTCTTCATTTCAACAACATCAAAGTTCCAAGATCGTTCAGCATCCAGTTCCCGCAAAAAGGTGTTGAAAAAACTGGTTGGACAGGTGTTTTCCCTGCCGGTCTCGGTGTTGATTATGCTGTGAGTGAAAATATTCAGATCGGTGCAACTGCCGGTTTCAACTACACACTCTCCGATGATTTGAACCACTATATCGATGGCAGCCCGAAAGATGTTTACTTCAATGGCGGTCTCCACCTGATCTTCGGCGGAACTAACATCAATAAAGATTCCGACGGCGACGGACTCCTCGACAAAGATGAAATCTACATCTACAAAACCGACCCGATGAAAGCTGACACCGATGGTGACGGACTTAATGACGGCGATGAAGTTCTTAAACATAAAACCAATCCGCTCGTAGCTGATACTGATGGTGACGGATTAAAAGATGGTGAAGAAGTTCTTAAATACAACACCAACCCTCTGAAAGCTGACACCGATGGTGACGGATTAAAAGATGGTGAAGAAGTTCTTAAACACAAAACCGATCCATTAAAAGCTGATACAGATGGTGACAAACTGAATGACTTCGACGAAGTTACCAAATACAACACCAATCCGCTTAAAGTTGATACCGATGGCGATACCCTCTCAGATTATGATGAGGTTATGACACACAAAACCAATCCGCTTAAAGCTGATACCGACGGTGATGGTCTCAATGACGCTGAAGAACTCAATCAGTACAAAACCAATCCACTTAAAGCTGACACAGACGGTGACAAACTTGAAGACGGCAAGGAAATCAGCCAGTTCAAAACCGATCCTCTTAAGATGGATACCGATGGTGACGGACTCAACGACTTCGACGAGTTGATGACATACAAAACCAATCCATTAAAAGCTGACACCGATGGTGGAACAGTTAATGATAAAGTTGAAGTTGACAGAGGAACAGATCCTCTCGATGCCAGCGATGATATCATCAAAATGAATGTTCCTATGGTTCTTGAAGGAATCGTTTTTGAAACCGGAAGTGCCAAGATTTCACCTGCATCAGAAACAACCCTCAACAAAGCTCTCAAAACTTTGACTGCTTACCAGGACATTTCTGTTGAAATCCAGGGACATACTGATAATGTTGGTTCGAAACCTTTCAACCAGAAACTTTCTCAGGACAGAGCAGAGTCAGTTATGAACTGGCTTATCTCCAAAGGCGTTGACGCCAAGAGAATGACTGCAAAAGGCTTCGGTCCCGACAAACCACTCGTTCCAAACGATTCTGATGCCAACAGACAGAAAAACAGAAGAATTGAGTTCGTAAGAACCAAGTAGGTATTAGGTATGAGTTATGAGTTATAACTTATCCTGATAAAATTGAAAAGGCTGCTCAAATCGGGCAGCCTTTTTTTATGTTTGAAGTTTGATGGTTTGAAGTCAGAAGTTTGAAAAACCCGTAAGGGCGACATATGGGTAGAAATGTGGCACCCAAGATTAAAGAGCCCTTGCGGCGACATATGGGTGAGCCAGTACTACAACTGTGGATTTTAAAAAATCATAACTAATAACTCATAACTCACAACTAAAACCTAGCCCCTTCTTTTCTGAATCGCGTGCTCATACATCTTTTCATACTGGCGGGCTGACTGTTTCCACGAATAATTGCTGATCATACCATTGTGGACTATCTGATTCCAGATCGATTTTTGGTGGTAGCACTTCAGGGCTCTTTCCACACTGGAGACGAGAGCCTGACCGGTGTAGTCGTAGAAGCTGAATCCGTTCCCCGCAAATGAACCGTGATGCCTGCTTTCGTCCCAGTCGAAAACGGTGTCTGCAAGTCCTCCCGTTCTTCTCACGATGGGAACCGTTCCATATTTCAGACTGTAAATCTGGTTCAATCCGCAAGGCTCATACTTTGAGGGCATCAGAAATATATCGCTTGCAGCTTCGATGAGATGTGCCGCCCTCTCGTCTTTTGCATTCAGGAATGAGAATTTGTGCGGATATGTCTGTGCCAAAAACCTGAAAAGCTCTTCAAAGCGGTATTCTCCATTTCCGAGTACCACCCACTGGGCGTTGAATGACATAAGCTCATTTATAGAGTCCGCAATAAGATCAAATCCTTTCTGACTGACGAGACGGGAGATAATTCCAATCAGCGGGACATTGGGGTGATATTCCTGTCCGAGTTTCGAGAGGAGATATTTTTTGTTCTCATATTTCCCCGAAAGATCGTCTTTTGTAAATTCATATGGGATCAGATCGTCTTTTTCCGGGTTCCACACACTGTAGTCTACACCATTGAGGATTCCCCAGAAATCATTGATTCTGTAGTGAAGCACTCCCTCCAGACCCTCGCCGTATTCTGAAGTGGTGATTTCCATTGCGTATGTGGGGCTTACGGTATTTATCGAATCAGCATACATCAGTCCGGCTTTCAGAAAACAGATGGAGCCCCATACTTCTATCGGACTGTTGTCGAAGAAAAGGTCTTTTCTAATTTCCGCTTTGTGCATCGTCTCTTTTGGGAACCGCCCCTGATATCCAATATTATGGATTGAAATAACGGTGGCGACACGATCATAAAAACGATCCCAACTGTAATTATCTTTCATGAGAAGGGGCAAAAGTGCTGTGGGCCAGTCGTTTACATTTATTACATCAGGCGCCCACTGCATCCTTTGAAGAGCTTCGATTACAGATTTTGTAAAATGGATGAATCTCTCGTCTTCATCAGGATGATCAGTATAGATTACCGGCTTCCCCTCGTGGTTCTTTCTGTCGTAGTACCATGGGCAGTCAACAAAATATACTTCCACACGGGAGCCCTCCATAATCGTTTTGAAAAGCCTCGTATTATATACTTTGCCGGCAACTCTTATCGGCATTTCGCCAACCTGTTCGGTATATTCGAGGTCAATCCCGTCGAAATTTATCGCGGAGTAGCGGGGAAGGAAAACTTTAACCGAGTGACCAAGTTTTTGAAGTGCCTTCGGAAGTGCACCCGATACATCACCAAGTCCGCCAACTTTTGCGTAAGGAAAAACTTCAGGTGAGACAAAAGCTATTCGCATATTTTAATCCGTTGAATTTTAGGGTTATTGCAAAATGCGGGAGACCCGCTCTGCTGTTCTGTAAGAATGGAGGATTGAATCGCCAATGGATACACCACCTGTAAAATTGCCCGAAATAAACAAACCCCTGTGCTCATTTTCGAATTCTGTAATACTTTTCATCAGACTCAAATGATCCGTATTATATTGTGGAACCGCCTTTTTCCAGCTTTTTACCGAGATAAAAACGGGTTTGTCCTTCGCCTTAAAAATCTCCGACACCATTGTGATCGCCTTTTTCTTCACTTCCACAGGGTCAAGATTTAAGATATCCTTCCCGCGGCTTCCGCCCATCATCACCGAAAAAAGCCTTCTCTCTTCGGGACACCTGCCGGGCAGAAGATCGGAAACAAGCGCAATATTCAAAACATCTTTCTTTTCAGTAGCCGGAATCAGAACTGTGTAACCTTTTGTGGTCATCTCGAGGTCCTGTTTCAGAAATGCCATATAAACCTGAGTCAGGGGGACATATTCAACCCTGTCGAGAATACCGGCGAGTTTTTCCGACATCTCTTTTACTGAATCCGAGACCACAAAAGCCGGAAGTGCCGTCACCACAACATCAAACTTCTGGTTCTTTATATCCCCTTTTTTGTTGATTACCAGATTAAAGGAATCTTCAGACTTCTCAATTTTTAATATGTCATGCAGGTAATTGATTCTGATCCCAAGAGACTTAGCCAGGGCATCAGTAAGCTGTCCCATCCCTTTTTCGAATCCGAAAAGCTTGCCGCTTCCTGCGAATTCATCTTTCTCATCTTTTTGAAATGGTGCCTTCCTGAATCCCTTGATTATGCTGCCATATTTCTGTTCCAGATCGAAAAGTTTAGGATATGCGGCTTCAATACTCAATCTCTCCGGATCACCGGCATACACTTCCGAAGAAAAAGGCTCAATAACATATTTCAGGAATTCCTCTCCCAGCCGCCTCCTGATGAAGGGGGCAACTGCCAGTCCCGCCCCCCTTTTTGACCGGGGAATAAACGGCTCCAGAAAAAACTTCAATTTAGTTTTGAAACTGAAAAGGGGGAATTTCAGCAAATTGTTTGGATTCATCGAGAGGTCATACAACTCACTGCCGATATATGCCTGCTTCAGGTTCCCTTTTTCCCCTGCATAAAAAAAGGAATCCTCCAGCTTCAGTTCCTTCACAAGTTCAGGTATCAGGCTGTTGGTCTCGATACCGGCGATGGTTCCCTTGTCAAGAAGATAATCACCTTTTAGCTCCGTCTCGATTTGACCGCCGGGTCTGTCGGTTTTTTCGTAAATTGTTACATCATATCCCTTTTTTTTCAGGTACCAGGCTGTTGTTAATCCGGAAATTCCGGCTCCTAAAATCGCAATTTTTTTGTCGTGCATCAGTTTCGGGGATTTTATCGATGAAATTAAAACTTAAATAGTTCTTTTTTCTCTTGTTTAAAAAAATTTATATTTCTAATTTAGAAAACTTAATCCATAATATTTTTACATCGTTCTTTAAAAATAAAGAAAAGTGGAATGCCTTACCATAATAATGAAAACATTGGCGAACAATGGCTGACACGCTTTGAAAAAAGCGACTATACGGCCACCCCGTCCTACGCCGAGACGGTTGAATATTTCCGCATGTTGGCGGATAAATCCCCCTACGCTAAAATTCTGAATTTTGGCGTTTCTCACCAGAACAGAAACATCATCTGTCTGGTTGTTTCTGAAACAAAGGAGTTTACTCCAAAGAGGACCCGCAAGAGCCCGAAATCGATTGTGCTCATCAACAACGGTCTCCACCCGGGTGAAATTGATGGCAAGGATGCCTCAATGATGCTCCTAAGGGATGTCCTCATCACTCAGGAGAAAGAGTACCTTCTCGAAAACATCACTTTCCTCGTTGTCCCCGTGCTTAATGTCGATGGTCACGAACGGATGAGCCCGTTTAACAGGCCCAACCAGAACGGACCGATCACTCAAGGCTGGAGAACCAATGCCCTGAACCTCAATCTGAACCGTGACTTTATGAAAGCCGACAGTGCTGAAATAAAATCATTCCTCAGATTATACGCTGCATGGGCTCCCGATCTCCTCATAGATACACATGTTACCAACGGCATGGACTATCAGTATCACCTGACCTATGGGCTGGAAAAGCATCAAAACCTCGAAAGACGACTCTCGATCTGGGGTAATGAAGTTTTCCTTCCCAATGTTATCGATGCTGTTGAAAGAGAAGGTTACCTCACTGCACCATACATCGAAACCGTAACTGACAATATAGAAGACGGCATCAAAACCTGGTCATACGAACCAAGATACTCTACAGGATATGCTGCTCTTCAAAACAGACTTGCACTTCTTGTCGAATCTCACTCCCTCAAACCATACAAAGAGAGAGTTTTCGCGACCAAAACGATGATCCTCGAGTCCCTCGAGTTCATCAACAACAACCATAAAGAATTAAAAGATCTGAGCCGCTTCGCAGACAGAAGAACCATTCAGAAATTCTTCATTGAAAAGAAAAGATATCCCATTCTGCTCGCAGGAAACGAGGAATCGGAACCATTTACATTTAAAGGTTTTAAAACCGAAGTTCGTGAAAGCGAAATCACCGGCAGCGAGATAATCACATATACTGATGAAAAAGTTGAAATTGAAATTCAACACTTCAACAAAATGGAGATTGCAAAAACCGTTAAGGTTCCCGATGCATATCTGATTCCAGCAGAACATAAATGGCTGCCGAGAATTCTGAAGCTCCATGGAATTATCTTCAAGCACCTCGACAAAGGTCTTGAACTCGAAGTCGAGAAGTATAAATTCTCTAATGTGAAGTTTGCTGACAGTGTCTATGAGGGCAAGTTCAGAGCCTCTTTCGATGTTACTCCGTTTATCGAGACCGTTACCGTTCCCCCCGGAACTTTCTTCATCCCCGTTAACCAGAGAACTCTTAGAGTAATACTGAACCTCCTTGAACCGCTCGCTCCCGATTCAATAGCAAGCTGGGGCTATTTCAATGCTCTCTTCGAGACCAAGGAATACATCGAAGACTTCGTTTTTGAGCCAATAGCTGCAAAAATGATGGAAGAAGACCCCCGTCTTAGAGAAGATTTCTACTTCAACCTCGAAGAAGATGAAGAATTCAGAAACGACCCTCAAGCCAGACTTGAGTTCTTCTACAAGAAATCACCCTATTACGAAAACAACGAAATGATCTATCCCGTCATGAAAGTTTATGACGGAAAAAGATACTTCAACTACTTCGACCGGTTCAAATAACTGTTGCTCCCCTTATTGTAAAAAAGCTGCTCCCGGAGATGGGGGCAGCTTTTTTTTATAAAGTCAATAAGTCTCACTACCTCTTTACCCCACCAACCTCTTTATTTTCTCTGAATTAACTTTGTCCGCCCGGTACTTTACGACAATTCTGTCATCTTCGTACTTCAGGTCGTTTACTTTTGCAAGATTGTGGATGGATGAAACGAGCCCCGACTGTGCATAATCGAGTTCGATCACCTCATCGCCAAATTTTTCCTCGATGATATTTGTCACCATCGATTTTAACTCCTCAATCTGGAATCCCCGTTTTGCGGAAACAATTACGGTGTTTTCATATTTCCTGTTCACATACTCAATTCGGTCGCGTTCTTCAAGAATATCCACCTTGTTGAATACATGAATCAGTACCTTGTCTTCGAAGTGGAGGTCTTTAAGCGTCTGATTGACCACACTTATATGATCTTCGTAAAACGGATGAGTTATATCAATGATGTGCAGCAAAATATCTGCATCCCGCACTTCATTAAGCGTACTCTTAAAAGATGCAACAAGATGTGCAGGCAGTTTTCTGATGAAACCAACCGTATCACTCAAAAGTGTGGTATGGGTTTTATCCACCTGAAACACTCTCGTGGTTGAATCGAGCGTGGCGAACAGCTTATCCTCTGCAAAAACATCCGACTCTGTCAGGAGATTAAAAATTGTTGATTTTCCCGCATTTGTATAACCAACAAGCGAGACTTTCACCATTTCCTTCCGGTTTTTGGTTTGGGTTTCACGATTCGACTCAATTTCTTTCAACTTGTCGGTCAGCATCGCAATACGGTCACGGATAATACGGCGGTCAGTCTCAATCTGTGTTTCACCCGGTCCTTTGGTACCAATTCCACCATACTGCTTCGAAAGGTGAGTCCATGCCCTTGTCAGCCGGGGGAGCATATACTTCAATTGTGCAAGCTCCACCTGCGTTTTGGCTTCCTTTGTACGGGCTCTCGAGGCAAAAATATCCAGGATGAGTCCGCTTCTGTCCACAACTTTTTTATTGAACAGATTACTCAGATTTCTTACCTGAACAGTCGAAAGATCATCATCGAAAATGATCAGATCAATCTCGTTTGGCTCGATCAAGTCAAGTATTTCATATGCTTTTCCTTTGCCGACATAGTAAGCCACATCGAGCCGTTGCCGCTCCTGTGTTATCTTGATGATTGCATCACCACCGGCTGTTGCGAGAAGCTCTTCAAGTTCATCTATGTGCTCCTGAACCGTCTCGCGGGGTGTCTGACCGACCCGGACACCGACTAATATGGCCCGTTCAGTCTTTTTTACTTTTATATCTATCAATTTCTTCTTTCTTAATTCTTTTTATGAACCACAGAGGCTTTTGAGGGGACGCAGATGAACGCAGATTTCACAGAGTTTCGCGGATAAATTTTAAAATCCTCTCTGCGTTAATCCGTTTAATCTGCGTGTATCTGCGTCCTCTTCCCATATATCGCCGCAAGGATTATTTCGGGGTCAGCTCATAGTTCATAGATCATAGTTAATCGCTATTTTATGAGCACCATTTTTCCTGTTGCCGTCTTTCCCATTCCCTGAAGCCTGTAGAAATAGACTCCAGAAGTGTATCCATTCCCTGAAAACTGAGCGGAACATTTTCCCGGCCCAAATTCTCCGTTCAAAAGGGTTGCCACTTCTTCACCATTGGCGTTAAAAACGGTAAGAGTGTAGTTCCCCCGTGATGCCACAGAAAATTCAATCTTTGTGGATGGATTAAAGGGATTGGGGTAGTTCCCTTTCAACTCAAAACTGACAGGGTTTGTTCCTTTTTCTTCAATACCGGTAAGAACCGAAACATCCAGAGCGAAAATAGACCTGCCGTGTGTTCCCGCGTATAACATTTGAGTCGGTGCATGATACACAATATCAAAAACAGGGGAATTGGGCAAACCCGTTCCCGCAACATACCAGTTTGCACCAAGATTCTTTGTAAAAAACACACCGACATCGGTACCGATAAACAAAACGGAATCCCTCTGCTGATCTATTATCAGTGAATTCACCGGCACATCGGGGAGATTTCCCGAGATATCCGTCCAGGTTTCTCCAAAATTTGTTGACATAAAAACATGCGGGTTGGTCAAATCCCTGTTGTAACCGCTGAGTGTAACGAATATTCTTTTCGGTTGCACTTTATCAACCACAACATCTGTAACATATCTGTTGGGAAGTGTACCTGTTCTGTCAGTCCATGTACCTCCATCATTGGTGGAAACAGAAACTTTTCCGTCGTTCGCACCTGTGACGAGTACCCTCGAACCGATATAAGGGGCTGCAGAAACCGCTGTGATCGTTCCGAGGACACCATTTGCACCTTTAGTCAGGTCAGGACTGATCGTAGTCCAGGTGTCTCCCTTGTTGGTCGATTTGTGCAGTTTGTAGCTTCCGAAATAAACTGTCTGCGGTGTCACTGGATCGAGAATATAAGGTGAAGACCAGTTGCTCCTGCTAAGATCGAGTCCACTCGTAATTCCCGAGAAGAAATTCCCGCCATCGTCACTTCTGCCCAAACCGCCATTCTGGTAGCATGCATAAATCACCATCGAGTTCGTGGGGTCAACTTTACAGTGGAAACCGTCACCACCGTAAATCTCTTCCCAGTTGTCGATGCCACCACTTCGGGTCATGATAGTGCCATTATCCTGAGTACCACCAAGAACTCTGGCGGGATTCAGATAATCAACTTCTATCGCATAAAACTGCGAAATCGGCAGGTCCTTAAGCTTATACCATCTGTCTCTTCCTTGCCAGGTCTTGAATACTCCGCCGTCATTTCCCACAATGATGTTGTTTGAATTGAAGGGATTGATCCAAAGTGTGTGGTGATCGGGATGCTGTTCGTCCCAGGTTGTAGATGAATAAGAGTTTGTAATGTTCTCCCACGACGATCCACCGTTTGCAGTATAGAGCACATCAACCTCACCAAGATATACTTTGTTCGGATCAACCGGTGAGACATCAAGCTGACCAAAATACCAGCCGAAACCGGAAAATTCACCCGGAAGTATACCGTCGGGCATCCTGCTGAAAGATACCCCGCGGTTGGTCGATTTGTAGAATCCGTAAAAATTGTGGTCGTTTCCGTTGGGATTGGTCGACGATTTATAAAGGGCATATACAAAATTTGGGTCGGATGGTGCAACAGCGATGCTTATCCGCCCCAGCCTGTTGTTATTGACTGGCAAACCGGTAATACTCTTTGTCCATGTGGCACCACCGTCACTTGACCTGTAAAGTGCGGTGCTTGCTCCCGCTGCTTTTCTATATGAAGGGCTTCTCAATCTCTCCCACATGGCTGCGTAAACTATATTTACATCGTCGGGATCGACCTCAACATCTATTGCAGAAGTGGAGTCGGAGACATAAAGCACTTTCTCCCAGCTTGCGCCTGCATTGGTCGAGCGGTAAACCCCTCTGTCCGGCGATTTTGAATAAAGCCCGCCACTGACTGCCGCAAAAACAAGATTCGAATTGGATGGGTGCACCTTGATTTCACCAATATGCCTTGAGTTTTCGAGACCCGACATAAACCAGGTATCCCCTTTGTCAGTCGATTTCAGCATCCCGAATCCTGCATATGAATCGGTACTGATATTCGCTTCGCCCGTTCCGCAGTATATGATGTTTGGATTGTTCGGATCCATCGCCATCGCACCGATTGAAAGCGATTTCCACTGGTCGGTCTTCGGAGTCCAACTCGCTCCTCCATTTGTACTCTTAAATATCCCGCCCGCTGCAGCACCCAAAACTATCGTGTTTGTGTCTGCCGGATCGATTACCAAAGCGGTGATTCTGCCTCCAATATTGGATGGTCCCACCGCTTCCCACGCAGCAGAGGAAATGGCGTCAGACGACACTTCCATACTCTCTTTTGCCTGCAGAGCCTTATGGTAACTTTCAAGAGGGAAATCAGCATTTGGATAAGATCTTTGGCTGTGAAACCACTCGGATGGTCTAAAATCAAAATTTTTCTTGAACCTGGGACTCAAATCCTGTAAAATTGTGATCACAGGAAGCAGAATTATAGCGGAAAAAACAAAAGTTTTTATATTTTTCATTGACTTTTTAATTTATTTGTTATCAAACAGCAATTTAGCTTTTTTCTCACTCACCGGGAACGGCAAAATGAATACTCAAATTGATGATTTATTCAATGACCTCAAAGAATTATTGAACGATTCGATTAAGATCGTGAATGAACATTTTATCGGCTTAAGCGAAACTCAAATCAACTGGAAGCCCGAGAAAAAGAAGTGGAGCATTGCTGAATGTCTCGACCATATCGCTATTGCCTACAGAAGCTATGGTAAAGAACTAGACCGGGTTTTTGCCGACCCGAAACCCTCGACGGGGCATCTGATGTTCCGGACTTCCCTCACCGGTGGAATTTTTATTAAAACAATGCACCCCGAATCACCCGTAAAGGTGCCAAATCCTTCAGCTTCCAACCCCACACAAGGAACACTTACACGAAAAGTCTTCGATGATTTCCTCACCGCTCACAACGGTCTCGCAGAACTGGTGGAAAAAAGCAAAACCCTCGACCTCCATGGCAATAAAATCACTTCACCATTCTCATCTCTGATGAAATTCTCTCTCGGCGAAGTGCTGCTCGTTCTCACCTATCACGAGAAGCGGCATATACTCCAGGCAAAAAGAGTAATGGCGAATCCGGGGTTCCCGATTTAAACCAAGGCTGAATCTCCGAAGGCTGAAGGCTGAATTTTCCAAGTTTGAAGTCAGAAGTTTGAAGTTTGAATCTGTGAAATCTGTGGAACTATAACCACACCTTTGCGATCTTTGCGGCTTTTGCGGTTTCAAAACTCTACAAGAAAACTTCAACAACTCTGGAGGCAGCGCGACCATCCCACAAATCCGGGATTTGCCCTCGCTTTATCTTCCCTGCCATCAAGTCATCCAAAGTCGAGAAGACATTTTTGAAATCTGTCCCTGCAAGTATATTCGTTCCAACTTCCACAGTTATGGGCCGTTCCGTATTATCCCTGACAGTAATACAAGGCACACCGAGATAAGTTGTCTCTTCCTGTACGCCACCGCTGTCGGTAATCACTGCCTTTGCATGTCGCATCATATGAAGAAACTCAAGATATCCGAGCGGTTCGGTTAAAATCAAATTTGGATTGTCGATGGTGATACCAAACTTCTCCATGTTTGTTCTTGTTCGGGGATGAATCGGGAAGACAATCCTGTTATCCGCTCCGTATCGCTCAACAAACTCTTTCAGGCTGATAAAAAACTCTTTAGTATCAACATTCGCAGGACGGTGGAAAGTCAGGAGGAGATATTCGCCCGTCACTACACCAAGTTTTGCAGAGGTGGCGGCTTTTTCAACCTCGGGAAGAAAACTTACCAGTGTATCGATCATGCAATTTCCAGTAAAAAATATTTTCTCTTCAGGAACTCCCTCATTTCTGAGGTTCTCCATACCGCTTTTTTCGGTTACAAAGAGATAATCGGATATAGCATCTGTAAGAAGGCGATTCACCTCCTCGGGCATAGCGCGGTCGAAACTCCTCAGACCTGCTTCAATATGTCCAAGTTTTATGCCAAGCTTTACGGCAACAAGTCCGCATGCAATCGTTGAGTTCACATCACCTGCAACCAGCACCACATCAGGCACCATTTCCAAACAAACTTTTTCAAATTCTATCATGATATTCGCGGTCTGAACCGCATGGGACCCACTTCCAACACCCAGATAATAATCGGGTTCGGGTATCCCCAACTGCTGAAAAAAGACATCCGACATTTTCACATCATAATGCTGACCCGTATGACACAGCCGCACATCAATTTTCTCAGGATGCTTCTTAAATTCTTTATATACGGGCGCCACCTTCATAAAATTCGGTCTGGCACCAACAACAAGCAGTATCTTCTTCATTTAGTCCTTTGTTAAATTTTTACCACAAACAATACCTCACCCCTAACCCCTCTCCTACAAGGAGAGGGGAACTTAGGCAATGATTATCCAACACCTACAAACAGTTTAGGAAACTGCTGCTTTCGCCACCGGGGAAATTGCACATTGATTAACCAACCCTTCCCTCTCATTGTAAGAATGGGGAACCTGCAAAAACATTCACTATTCTCCCCTCTCCTTGTAGGAGAGGGGCCGGGGGTGAGGTACTTCGTGGTTTATTCCATTTTCAAAAACTGCAGCAAACTCCCATCCCCCACAAGATGCCCGGCACCCACCACAACAAGAAATTTTTTCTTTTGCTTCGAAAGTTCCTCTATCTTTATTGCCCAGTCCCTGTTCCGATTCACCAGGAAAACGCGGTTAAACAAGTCCTCTCCCTCGCCAAAACCCGTTTTCAGGTACTTTTCGAGCTCTTTTGGATCACCTCCCTGAAATGCCGCCAGAAGTGCCGAAAGATCCCCCTTCAATGAATCCAGTTGATCCAAAGTGGAAATGGCAATCTCGTATTGCATATCGTAACTGACACTGTCGAACAACCCCATCTGAAACCGCATCGTCTCAAATCCCGAAGTCGGTTTCGAGAACTTCTGAGAATACTCATACACCAGGTTTTCCGTCCCCTTGTCAGCCTGAATTCCCTGTTTCATAGCCGCATATCCAATTGCAGTAATCGCACCAAACAACGGCTTCTGCTTCTCAACAATCATCCACGCTACACCCGCTTTTGTATATTTTGTTCGAAGTGTTGCAATCCTTTCAACCGGGAAGATATCCTCAAGCGTTTTACCATCCGGCAGCATCATCAACGGCATCAACTTAATTGCAGCAGTCTGATCCGTCATCTCCTTCATGTCAATCTCAAATATCACCTGATCAACCGATTCAATAATCTTTTTCACACTATCCGACAAAACAAATCCCTTCCCCAAATGCATACTCCCCAAAATATGGAATGTGCTCCCGTTCCTCTCAACCGTATGCAGAATGTCAGTGGTCGGCGTCTGCGGACGGCAACCCGAAGTAAGGGAAACCACAAAGAACGCAAAGAGCGCAAAGGAACCTCGGACCTCACCCCTGACCCCTCTCCTAAAAGGAGAGGGGAAGAAGAATGAAAAAAATGTGCGGTTCGACAAGGAATTTGTTTCGTTTTTAAACATTTTTACTTTTTAATCCTTTTATCGTTAATTTTATTGTCAAGATAATAGTTTCGCGATCGTCAAGTATCTGATGATTTGTAAAATGGAGTATGCTATATCCCATTGCTTCTAAAACATTATCACGCAAATGATCTTTTTCTTCAATCTCCTCGTGATATCCTCCATCAGCTTCGATGATTAGTTTTAACTCATCAGCACAAAAATCTACAATAAAAAAGTATATTTTATCATTAACTAAATAATATACCGGTCTTTGCCTGTAAAACTTGATGCCAATGATCTTCCTGTCTCTGAGGATATTCCAAAGAATTTCTTCCGACTCAGTAGCATTTTTTCGAAGCTCTCTTGCACATGAAGTGGCTTCATTAAAAATTTTAGGTGGTACTTTCATAAAATGATATTCTTAATTTTCATCCTCCCCTCGCCTTTTAGGAGAGGGGTCGGGGGTGAGGTCTAAGCGGTTTAATAATCAACCTTGTCCCCCTCAACCACCCCGTGGCGGTCACAAAACCCGCCCGTAACCTCAAGCACATATTTCGCCGGCTTGGTACTCGCATAACTCTGATCGCTCAGAGTTTTGGTGTTTTTATGAATCGTCACAATCTTCTTGTTGGCATCGATGAAAATCATATCGAGGGAGATATAGGTATTCCTCATCCAGAATGACTGCATTTCCTCAACCGGGAAAACAAACAGCATCCCCTGCGTTTCAAGCATCGATTTCCGGAACATCAATCCGCGCTGACGGTCATACTCGGTATCGGCAAACTCGGCATCTATCGTAATTTTCTTTTTACCCGTTGAGTCGCTCAGGGTTACACTTCCCTCTTTTGTAAATGGTACTTCCACAATCTCATCTGCGGAAGTGGTGCGTTTGCTCTTCATCAGGTTCGGCACAACCAGCAATGCCGCCACGGCAACAATCAACACACCAACACCAATCTTCACAAGAAGGCTTTTGTTGCCCGCACTTCCCGCGGAATTTGTTACATTTTTGTTCTTGATATTTTGTTTTTTCAACGCTTAAACCAAATTTTTATGAGTCCAAATATAATCCAAAGAGAGATAATAGACCTTCCCGAAAAGCAGTTGCAGATGCTCCGCTCCGGCTGGGGTTCCGCCGCCATCGATGATACAATAGTAGAAGCCATCGTGTATCTGTCTGACGGGTATGAAGTGCAGGGATATATTGCGTATCCGAAGGAAGTAGCGGAGAATCGAAGTAGCGAAGTAGCGACCGGAGAAGTCACAGAGCCACGAAGTCACGAAGTCACGACCTCACCCCTGACCCCTCTCCTAAAAGGAGAGGGGAAGAAGAACAAATTGACTGACCAAGATTCCTTAACTTCGTTGCCACCCGACCAAAATTCTGTTTCGGCTTCTGATGAATCTCCCATAGCCTCTTTACTCTCTAATAAATCTTCTTACATAAACCTCCCCTCTCCTCTTAGGAGAGGGGTCGGGGGTGAGGTCCTCCCTTGTATCATCTGGAATCGCGGTGGCTCAAAGGAACGGGGTGCCATCGACAGATTTACGGCGAAGGGAATGTTTGGACAACTTGCATCATGGGGATTTGTTGTCTTCGCATCCTCCTACCGTGCATCATTTAATGATGATTTAAACGATGAATTTGGCGGAAGTGATGTGGATGATATCCTCAATCTTATGGAAATTGCGAAAGATATCCCGTTTGCCGACACTTCCCGCTGGGCGATGGAAGGATGGAGTCGCGGTGGAATGATGACATACCTCGCCCTCCGGAAAAGGCACGATATAAAAGCTGCGATTATCTCGGGTGGAATAACAGATGTAGCCGAATGTTGTACACATGTCCCAAGAATCAAGGTGACACTTCAACAACTCGCGGAAACAGAAGGAATGGATGCATATGAAAAGCGCTCCGCAATAAACTTCGCCGATGAACTTCCCAAAGACTGCAAATACCTCCTCCTGCACGGCACAAAAGATGATACCATCCCGCCAACCCAGGCAATAAAAATATCAGAAAAATTCCTGGAACTGGGGGTTTTCTTCCGCCTCGTCCTCCTCGAAGAAACCGATCACTTCCTCAAAGGCAAAAAGAAAGAAGTAGATGCTCTCCGCCGGGAATGGTTGCTAAAATATGTTAAATAGGACACGGATGAGACGGATTTAGCTGATGACCACGGATTCTATTAATCGATTTTTCTGCCCTTACGGTCGTTAGTATAATATTTCCTTCTGAACTCTGCATTGGTACCAAAATTCAAAAGTAAACCCACTTCAATATCGGTTGCTCGTAGATAGTTAAGTAATTGGGCTTCATGCTCACGGAGTATTTTATCAACAACCTTGAGCTCAAGAATCACCAAATCATTTACAATAATATCTGCAAAATATTCACCCACAATCTGTTTTTTGTAATACACTTTAATTGGTTTCTGTTGCTCAATAATCATTCCAACACTTCGTAGCTCAAGCGCCAATGCATTTTCATAAACTCTCTCCAAGAAACCATGTCCGAGCGAATTATTCACATCATAAAAAGCGCCAATAATATCTTCTGTTAAGTCTCCATACAACATAAAATAAATCCGTGTTTATTCATTAAATCCGTCTTATCCGTGTTCTAATTAAAATCCGTGTTTATTCGTTAAATCCGTCTTATCCGTGTTGTAATTAAAATCCGTGTTTATTCGTTAAATCCGTCTCATCCGTGTTCTAATTAAAATCCGTGTTTATTCGTTAAATCCGTCTCATCCGTGTTGTAATTAAAATCCGTGTTTATTCGTTAAATCCGTCTTATCCGTGTTCTAATTAAAACCCATAGCTCGCAATAAGCCCGAAAGAATGCTGCGTGCCCTTCAGGTATTTGGGAGTGCGGACAGGGTCTTCATCCGAGATAATCGAAAGCTCGTAGTAGCCTCTAAGCTTGGCATCGTGGTATGGCTCCCAGGTAGTTTCGAGACCTAAGCGGAAATCTTTCCTTAGCGGACCCTGCAGGAACGAAATGGTGCCGTACTTATTGGTGTTATACGCAATGGCGATGTCGGCTTCAATTCCCTTTCTTACCCATTCGAAATAAGCGAAGTGGCGCAGACCCCTGATATGGCTGTAATTCACCTGAAAGCGGAGCTGGTCGGCATTCTGTCCAATCCAGTGACCCAACTGATAACCGAGATGTTTGTAGCTTGCAAGGTCGTTCCGGTTCTCGTAGTTCCATGGATTCACCCGGGTATATTCGAGCGACACATCGAGATTTGGAATGAAAAGATTAAACCGTTTCGCACCAATCGTAAAAGCGAGCCACTGATTATCGAATCTGCCGTTGAGGAGGTCGCGGAAATTGATCACATCTATATAAGTGGAGCCATAGAAGAGATAATCTTTTGGGAAGCGCACCTTGAAATCGGAAAAGATCATCCCGTTCCCGTCATCGGCTGCAATTCTCCCCGTGTTATGATCCATTACCTTGTAATAGAGGAAAGGAATCAGCGTTTCGAAACGGAAATTGGGACCGTAAACAAATGCGTTGCCGAGGGAGATATCGAGTTCATCCATCACACTGACTGTAGCCAGATTTGCAACAATGTATTTATCCTTATACGGAACGATGCGACTTGGATTCAAGCTCTCTGTATGACTCCAAAATGCTGCGGAAGAATCATATATAAGGGAATTCACCCACCCCTGGAAATAGTTGAACCTGAACCAGCTTACGGGATTTGCATGAAACCGTATCTGCGTGAACGACGGAGCCTTTGTGGACATAATAATCTGCCCAAACTGTCCATGTCCCCATGTCTGATAATCCTTAATAATCGAAATGCTGCCCCACTTCCAGCTTGCGGAAACGGAACCCTTTACATCGCTGTACTCAAATGAACTACCCGATTGATTATTGACATAAGCACCCGTAACCGGCGAGAATTTTTTATTCCTGTCGGTGTTGCTGCCCGTTTCACCAAAATCCACATACTCAAACGATGCACCAAACCAGTCGCCACCATACCCAAAAAACTTCACTCCGGGCCAGCGAATTGTATTTGTCTTCCCTGCCACCGAGCGAACGCCATATCCCGCCAAAGGTGATACCCGCAATGCAAACTGTTCGTCTGTATATTTGAAGAGCCAAAATCGCTCCGCTAAGGTATTAGGTATGAGGTATGAGGTATTATTTCCGACCTCACCCCCGGCCCCTCTCCTAAAAGTAGAGGGGAGGATAATGGAAGCGACCTCTTGGGTGTTCCCCTCTCCTCTTAGGAGAGGGGTTAGGGGTGAGGTACCTGCTACTTCGCTACTCTGATACTTCGCTACTTCCAACGCGAATTCCTGCTGGAAAAACCGGAGTTCCTGAACCTCGAGGGGGTTAAGCTTATCGCGGTAGGACTCTATCTGCAGGAGGAGACGGGCAATCTCCATACGCGAGAGGGGCAACACTTCAGAATTAAACCGGATAATCTGCCGGGCATCAAGACGGGAGAGCAAACCATACACCGGATGATCCACACGAGTGAAAACTGTCTGAGCAAACAAACCACCCGCCAACACAACAAATACAACAAAAATTCTCTTTAACGACATATTCTACCACTTTTATGACAAATAATTGACGATTTTCAAAACGCAATGTACCAATTCATGTCGTAACGACATCTATCGACACCTTTTGTGTCGTATGATTTTTTGCGAAGTTATTGTTTTTATTGAGGTTAGAGGTATTGGATGGCGGAAAGTGACGGATATTGGGGGGGGGTACCGACCTATTTCAAGATTCCCAATTTCTTCAAATCGTCAACAAGAATTTCGGTGAATAATTTTGCTCCGTCTTCATAAAGATGGATTCTGTCTTTAAATAATTCTTTTTTTCCTCTGAATCTCGGGTCAAGGCTATAGTCAAGTACAGTGGCTCCATTGTCTTTTGCCAAATTGATTAGCCACAAATAATTTTTATCATTTTTATACCAATGAGGTTCATAAATTGGTGAAACAACGACTAGAAATGAAACTTTGGATTTTTTTAATTCAATCAAAGTATTTTTATACCCCAATATTTCTCTTTCACTATTCTCAGTAAATTCGACCGGATTTCTTTTTTGACCGAACGAAGGCTGATCCATTATTTTCTTTAAAGGTGCAAAGCCGTGAAGAGTGGTGTCCCTACTTTTCAGAACAAAGACTCCATCCAATAAATCGTATAATGCAGAATTAAAATAATATGTACTCATTAGAGTTTTGAACTGTAGTTTATCGTCATTTCTTTGAAGTACATCACGAACGATTGCATTGTTATAGGCAAAAGGCATTAAAATTTTTGTTTTGTCAAAATCACCTGCATCTGTGAAAAGATTAACAGATAAGTCTAAAATTACAAGCTCGGGTTTATGTGTTTTTAAACTTGATCTGACGATTATCTCTGTATAGGTATAACCCTGTCCCCCAAGGCCGGCATTGTATGTAAATAACCCGCTACTTTTTTTAATAACTCTTGAGTCATAATGGGAATTGGCCCGCGAACTGCCCAAGATTAGAATATCTGATTTTTGTTTGTTCAGCACAAGATCAATGTCAGAATACAATCCGGATTCTACAGCCTTAAGCATCAGATTCAATCCATAACTTAGTAGTCTATCGATCGAAATCAGAATAACAACAAAAGTTAAAATCAGAAATATTTTTTTATACATTTTAAAAATCAAAATTGAAAATAAATGAATTGACTACCATCAAATACACCAAATAAGATTATGATGAATATAAGTGTAGTATAAAAGACAAATCCACTTAAAACTGATTTTTCCTCATCAAATTTCAGACATTTTAGCATTTCATAAATAACAATCAAAAATACGGCAATTAATGAGTAGACGACCTGTGATCGACTACCGAGGAAAAAGGAAGTGGGCGTGGAAGCAATTTTTCCAATTATTTCAAACCCCATCACTATCGAATCAGATCGAAAAAATATCCACATGATATTTAACAAAATAAATGTGAATAACCAGGGTATTATCGCTGAAAATACAAGATTATTTACTATCCCATATTTTTCTTTTAATTTTCTTCTAAACTTTAGTGATTTTATTCCAAAGGCGATAAACAACCCGTTTAAAAGTCCCCAAAAAATAAAATTCCAATTTGCACCATGCCAAAGTCCACTTACCAAAAAAGTAATAATTACGCTTAATTCAACTCTGTACTTGTCAAATCTCTCGCCTAATAATCTATTGTAAGTAAGAGGTGTAAAGACATAATCTCTTAACCAAGTCGAGAGAGAGATATGCCACCGATTCCAAAATTCTGAAATTGATCTCGACACGTATGGGTTATTAAAGTTATTAATTAGATCAAAACCTAATACTTTTGCAGTGCCCATCGCCATTAATGAATAACCTGCAAAATCACCATATATTTGAATAGTAAAGAAAAAGGATGCAACGATAAACGAACCACCACCGTGCAAATCTGAATTATTATATATAGTATTCACATAAATTGATAGCCGATCTGCAACAACAACTTTATAGAACATACCAATTAAAAAAAGTTTGGCACCCTTGAGTAAATTATCACTTTCAAATGAGGCAGGTTCATTAATTTGTGGAAGGATTCTAAAGGCTCTTTCTATAGGACCTGCAAGCAATTGAGGGAAAAAAGAAATAAAAACAGCAAATTTGCCTAAATGGGTTTCCGGTTCAATTTGTTCCCAATAAACATCTGTTAAATATGCGATAATTTGAAAAGTATAAAATGATATCCCAATGGGTAGCACAATGCCAAGAGAAATTTCATTTGTTGAGGGCTTAAAGACTTGTAATAAATTTGAGAATGACTTTAAGATAAAATCGGTATATTTGAAGAATACCAAGGTTACGACATTAAACATGAGCGCAAACAAATACAAACGGAATTTTATTCGCCGGTCCTCTTGCTTTTTAACAGCTAATGCACCATAATAGGTGATTAAAGTCTGTGTGACGATTATCGCCAGATACTCGAACTTTAATAGAGAATAAAATAAATAGTTCCCCACCAGCAATGGCAGCCATCTCTGTTTCTTTGGTGTAAGGTAAAACAGCGATATTACCACTACAAAAAATAAAAGGAAATCAAATGAGTTGAAGGACATAATTTATACTTTATTCAAGGAAAGAATACCTCTTTGTGGATTTTATCACCATGTTTACTGATTAGATAGCTATCAATACATTTGATATTTCAGATTTAGCACTAAATAAAACTGACTTCCATCCATTCCTTTTATGTGCTGTTCATTCTGTATTTTGCTGTAACTCAGAAGGATGTCGCCAATAAACACGCTACTAAAGAAATAACTCCCTTTTGCTTCCAAATTTATAATTTTCTCAACAACTCCCATTGGGAAAGGTTCGAATGTTGCTCTGAAGGGATTATTTAGGGAGTTGTCACCTTTTTCAGAGTAGGATACCTTACCCGAGATAATCATCGGTTGAATACCAAAATAATCGAAAAAGAGTTCGAACTTTTGAAAACTATTAAATGGATATCCGATGCTTCTCTCATGGATATTGTAGTTTGCCCAGGTATAGAATGAATTATATGTCCAGTTCTCAACCCAGGTTGCAGCAACTCCTAACTGTGATAAAGGTAAAACTAAATCAGTTAATGTTAAACTCCCAAAGATTGCTTTTCTCTCCGGGAATTTTTCTCTGTTTTCTGATTTGAAGTCGATATCATCAATAAAAATCTGTGTGAAGAGAGTCACTGATTTTACCGGCTTATACCAAATATCCAAAGCGAGATAAATATTGGCTTCGCCTTCATCAGTACTGCTTCTTTCATTGTTTTTGGAGATGTAGAAAGGAATAAACGGATTTTGGTAATAGGAAAGCCATTGTTGATTTTTACCACCATAGATAACAGCCTCAGTCAATGCAACTTTAAGATTCTCAAAAACATTAATATCCAACCTGTGAAGCGAATAGAACCTTTTGTACCAACCATAACTCAATGAGTCTTTTGTCCGGACATCAAACCCATATTTATCTTCGAGTTTTGCTGAGAGAAAAGAAAAACTAAAGAGATCATTTTTGTATTGCAGCCAAAGGTGGTCAAATGAATAAGGGTTATCCGATAATATTAGACTATTTGACGAGTATGATCCGAGATTTCGGTTCACTCTCCCAAAAGAAGCATTGAATTTCCCTAAGACATCACGATACACCAAATAAGCCTCATCAAATCTACCATAGTACCACTCCCCTAGTTCTCCAAAATATGTGGAATCTTCCTTAAAATTCTGATCAAATTGAAATGATGTCTTAAATGCGAAATTATCCGCCGGGTAATTAAGTGAGAGTCTAAAGGAATTGCGAGACCTGGCAATAACTGATTGCGTAAAGTTTAACTTTATATCGCCTTTGACTATACCTGAAGGGGATTTTTCGGGATCAAAATTGTAGGACAATATCTCATTTTCAAGATATTGACCAATTTTTAAACCATTATTAAATGATGCCTTCTTTGATTCGATATCTGCCATACTATAGGGTTTTATCAATGGATACGTCAGATTCAAAGACCCATTATTTATCGAATATTCAATATATTTCGCGTATGAATCGTTTGTATAATAAAAGCTGCTTTGTGCTTGGGTTAAACAACTGCAGACGATAAATAACAGGAATAATCTGGTTAACATAATCGAGCACTAATAATTTTTTGGAATTGAGTTGACAACTTTTACCACAGGCTCGAAATCAAGCCCAACAATTTCAAGATACCACTTAAGGGTTTCATATCTGGGACGGTTTTCAATATTAACAAGTTCCAGTGCCCGCTCTCTTGTAATCATCCCTTCCCGGACCTGATTACTTCTAAAAGTATCATATTCGGAAAACCCTCCTACGGTGTAGTAAACATAATTGTAAAAGCTTGCCGTCCCATCTCCGATTCTCCAGGTTGTCGGTGTGTCAATAGCCTTTTCCCAACCGTATTCATTATGTAACAACTGTTCGAGTTGATCTTCATCCCATCTGTAGTAATCAAACATGTGGAAATAATCTGTACGCCTTGCAAAATACCGCGAAGCGAAAGAACCAAATGTATCAATCAGAGAGGAATTGAGATATCCTGTGTTCAATAAAAAATTGGATCCTACGAACTTAAAAAGATTAAGCTGATTCTTAAGTGAAATAGAATAAATCATTTTTTTGTCGAATTCGGGAGCCAAGCCTGCATACCCAACCTTAAAGTCAGTATTTTCCAAAGGGTTAATACCCCATATATTCAGCAGGATATCATTTTGTTTACGAACTTTATCACAATAATAGAAGAAATATTTGTCTCCCGCCATAAAAAGTGGAATCATACCAAGATGTGGTTTTTTCATCCACGCGAGTATGTTTTTCCGGATATTGTTTCTTTTCCACTTTATGTCAGCCGAAACTATAATGTGCTCAACACCAAGTTGACCGCAAGCCCGAGCGATATTTCTCCTTGCCAGATCTGTAACCATCCCCCAATCATATGTAAATGCAATCGGGTTTAATCCCAATTCCTTTTTAACCAAATGCAGAGTCAAAGTACTATCTCGTCCACCACTAAAGGGAATTAGTACATCTGGGATCCCGTCTTTCTTACGATATGGTTCAACAAGTTTGAACAATTCCTCCATCGGTTTTGGTTGATTTTTTATTTTGTAATTTTTGCAGTAATTACAAACTCCTTGTTCATCAAAGTGAATAAAAGGAAATGTCTCAGGAAGAATACATTTTGTACATCTTTTTAATTTTGAAATTCGATCAAAGTTAAACTCGAGCAGATCTCTTTCTTTTTCAAAAACGGGATTCATTCTGAACTTTTCAGGATCAACCACAGCATCAATCTGATCCTTTTCAGAATGAATATTTTTTATCGCAATTTCCAGTTTTTGATTAGATTCAGTCAAACTAAAATAATCATTAGAGTTTAGATCAAAATGGTTTACTTGAAAATCCCTAACATTAATCAAATAACCAGTTAAGGGGGTTATTTGTTTTAAGGAAAAAACATCTTCGTTGCTTAAAACTGTAAATCTTTTTTTAAGACGATTTAGAATGTTTTTTTCTGAGGCAAGAATGAACAGTGTTTTGTAATCTGTAAGTACATAAAAAGAACCATAATTTGAATAGACAAGGAATTCGTTTTTGTCATCGAATAACAAGGCAATGGACAAAGTGCCAACAACTGCTTTTTCAACATCTCTCAAAGCATGACTTATAGGTTCCCCGGCATCAAGTTTTTTATTAAGGAGTGAGATCAGTACTTCTGTATCAATTTCAAATTGCCTTTCTAAATCCGGGTTCTGATTCCATATCTCATTATCGTTAACGATAATACCATTATGTACTCCAACGATCCCATTCTTGATAACGGGTTGATTATTCACATCCAGTAGCTGCGATCCATTTGTTACTAACCGGGTATGCCCAAAAGTAAAATAGACATTATCATTAATCGGCAATATCTCAGAGGCTACGCCGGTTGCTTTTAGCAAATCACTAATTTTTACGGGACCTTTAGTAACACTAATTTGTTTTTTCTGCTCGACAATATAACATATGCCGGAGGAGTCAACTCCTCTAACTTCTGAGAACTGCGAGACAGTTTCAAGAACATCTTTTAGAAATTTTGGACTGTAAGTATTCGAATTCGCGATGACACTAAATATTCCGCACATTTATCTAAATTCCTCAATTATTATGTCTCGCATTTTCATTGCTACATTCGATCCATAGATTAGTGGCCTGTCTTTAGGTACTTCGAATTTTTCTATCATTTCGACAACATCATTAGAGTAATAATCGACCAATTTATTCCAACCTACTTCGATGGTCTCAACCCACTCGGTTTCACTTCTAAAAGTTAAACAAGGCACTCCAAGAATATAAGCTTCCTTTTGAATCCCACCAGAATCAGTTAAAAGTTTTGAAGCCCCTCTAATCAAGCTAATAAAGTCAAAGTAACCCTGAGGTTCAATTAAGAACACATTCTGACCAACCTCTATCTTGTTCAAAACCAAAACATTTTTTGTCCTGGGATGAACCGGGAAAATTACATTTGTTCTAATATCTCCCAATATTTCAACTATTTTCCTTAAATTGTCCGGATTGTCAACGTTGTAGGGTCTATGAAAAGTCGCCAAATAATATTTATCGCATTGGTCAAGAATATCTTTAAGCAACGAATTCTGCATCGCTTTTGAAGAGGCAAAATTGAGAGAGTCAGTCATAATATCTCCCGTCAAAAAACTCTTTGTAGCCAGATTTTCATTTTTCAGATTCTTCATAGCCAATTTTGTGGGGGCAAAGAGTAAGTCAGAAGTATGATCTGCAACAATTCTATTTATTTCTTCAGGCATACTCCTATTAAAGCTTCTTAAGCCCGCCTCAATATGAATTAGTTTTATCCCAAGTTTACTCGCCGCCACTGCACCCGCAAGAGTTGTATTTGTATCTCCAAAAACCACTACAAAGTCAGGCTTTTCCAGAAGTAAAATCTTTTCGATTTCAATAAGCATTGTTCCGGTTTGTGCACCATGTGGCCCTCCTCCTAATGTGAGGTGGTAGTCAGGTATGGATAATTCGAGCTCCTCAAAAAAGGTATCAGACATATTGGAGTCGAAATGCTGACCGGTATGTATTATTTTTTGCTCACATTCTCCTCTGAGCACATGGGATAGAGGGCCCAATTTAATGAACTGTGGTCTGGCACCAACTATTGAGATAATCTTCATTTAAATCTATTCTGAATGTTAGGATTTTTGCGAAATTCTGTGATGCTCTCAGGATATTGATCAAATAACCAAGTCATAAAACCCGAGAGATCTATTTTTTCTGAGAGCATTACTTTTTTTCGTGTATCAAATTCGTTTTTTAAATTATCAAGAACCAATAATTCCGATAATTTATTTAACATCTCATCAAACTGTTCCACTCGAAAATTGAATGAGAGACCATATTTTGACTGTTTTTCCTCCATAACACTAATTTTCCCAACGAAATTATTTATTCTTATTGAAGGCGTTCCAAGCACCGCAGCTTCAGAAGTCATTGTTTGACTATCTCCTATAAAAATATCTGCAAAATAAATTACATGCAAAATATTCCTCGGCTCTATTTTAAGTCTGTATTTCTCCAACTTATCGGGCAAAGACCTTTCCGATGATATATAAACTTTACCATACCTTTCTAACAATGTTATCAAGCGAATTACATTCTTGTCGGTAAGTCCCTTCATCCCGACATCATGGTAGGCCCTTAATGATACTAATCTAATTAAGAAATACCGTTCTGCCCCACCATTAAATTTTTTAATTATTTCAATATCCGGGATGAATCTGCCCGGATATAAGTATGCAAGTTCTTTGTACCCCTCAAATCCAATTTTTTTCGAATTAAATTTTCCTAAATCAGTTATCATTGGCGCGATAACATAATCCGCCCTTGCCAAAATAATCGAAAAAAGTTTTGTCACTGCCAAGTCATCATCCGTGAAAACGAAAGATGGAGTTTTGAACCATTTTGATAAATAAACGAGAAGATCGTCTGTGATGAATAAATCATATTTCTTCTTCTTAACGAATTTGTGAAGTCGATAAATTGTTCTGAAGAAGTTTATTGCTGAACTAATTAACGGAGAAATACCCTTTAGCTTACGTCCCTCCGGGAAGATGTTTGTATACTCCCATCCTTGACTAACCAGCAAATCTTCGAGTACATCTTTAGAAGTGATTACAATGTCAACAATGTGTCCATTTTGGCGAAGTTGGGTTATTGTATCTCTAAAAACGTGGAACTTTGAAGGATGAACAAAAAAGAACAGCATTTTAGCGGGAAGGGACATCCTAATACCTAAGTCGAAATACTAAACTGACTGAATGTCTCATTTCCCTCTCATCTCCATCTGAAAGAAACTAATTGGTTTGTAAGGATAGACCTTCTTAAGAAACCACATTGAAGGCTTAGCGAATTTTTCAAGGAGAGGGGAATAGCTCGGATAATCAATATATGATTTATTTTCAGAAAGCATCAACTTTGAAAATTCCTCTTTCGAAATATCCAATTTCTTCAATACAAAATTTAGCTCCTCGTCTAATTTAGAACTGTTGTATGGTTTTTTATTCAGTGCCTCAACTGCTTCATTATATCCAATTGCTCCGCTCATTACTTGGGCAGACAAGGTGATTATCCGTTTGTCTATCCCAAACTTCTCATATAGCCAATAAGAAATAGCAAACTTAGTAAAAAGATTCTCATGATGATGTCCGCCATAATACTCCCACCCAAAATTATCAATTAGAAACTTCTGTGCTTCCTGCTTGCTATAGTCAAGATAATAGAAAGGGAAATAACTCTTAATCTTACTAATAAACGCATTAGTAATTACATCAGCGATTGTATAGTTTGGGAAAGTTGATAACTTTGTTCGGCCAAAAAGTTTATGAATGTGCAGTAGCTGTTTCCCGTCACCATATGTCCATTCTTGAGGTTGAAAACCTTCAGATCTAAAATCGTTGCCCCTTAAAATATATTTGATGCCCTCCTTGCGGGATACCCTAAACATAATACTTTTGATAGCTAAATCAGTTGGTAAATCAATCCACGGTAAACCCGCAAACATATATGCTCGAAGAAGATCTTTAATTTCTTCATAATCAATTACATATGTTTCCAAATCAATATTTAGAGATTCGGTAACTTTCTTAATATTTTTAACTGCAATATCTGAACTCCAACCATTGTCCAGATTGACGGCAAGGGGCCGTAGTCCATAGATGTTTTTTGCTATGTGCAAGAGATAAGAACTATCTGTTCCTCCACTTACGCCTATAATACAGTCGTATCGTTTCCCTTCCCCGTCTTTCTTTATTTTATCAACAATAGATTCCCAGTCTTTTTGCCCTTTTTCACCTCGGGGGTAAGTTTCACAAAGTTGCGTAAACATCTTAGCATAATTTGATATCCCCTTCTGATCGAATTCAATACCCGGCACTGTACTATCCCACATACCTTTAGAACATCTTTTAAATTCCAACATTTATTTCCTTATTTTTAAAAACATCCTTAATTTGCTCTTTTGAAGGGTAATTAATTAAAACTGCTTTTCTTGGACCGTGGTAAACAAACATGCTGCCGGCTGCGACGGCATGTGCTCCACCAACCTCTGTGGCAAGAAGAAAGTCTTTCATCGACCCAGCTCCGCCACATGCAACAGTAGGACATTTTGCGATGCTGGTGACACTTTTGATTAATTTTAGATCATATCCGGTCATTTGGCCATCATTATCGATTGAATTTATTATTATTTCACCAACGCCAAGATCATTCGCTCGAGAAACCACATCGTTTAGAACATGTTTTTGTTTTTTACTTCCCGAATGCGAGAAAATTTCATAATTACCCCAGAAATTTTTTTTCACATCTATTGAAAGTACAAGACTTTGAGAACCAAAGTTAGATACAATTTGAGGTATCAAATTAGTGTTACCATAAAAAGACGAATTTATCACTACCTTTTCGCACCCCAGGTTCAGGATTTTTTCAACCGTTAGAATATCTGATATTCCTCCTCCTACAGCGAAAGGCATAAACGCTTCATCAGCAATATCCTTAACAATCTCTAAATCAATTTGTCGATTTTCTTTTGTTGCTGAAATATCCAAGAATACCAACTCATCCGCTTTTAAGTCGTTAAAAATTCTTACGGCGTTAATGGGGTCACCTATATACGTAGGATCACCGAATTTAAGGGTTTTGACCAATCCCTTTCCACGAAGCAACAAAATTGGTATGATTCTAGGTATGTACATTTTTCATCCCCTTAAAATCTTGAGCTGCACAGAAATTCCGCAATAATTTGAGACCAGCATCATGACTCTTTTCGGGATGAAACTGACAGCCTATGATGTTTTCTTTTGCAAATGAGGACACAAAACCCAGTCCATATTCTGTTTCAGAGATTTTATACTTAGGTTCGACACCTGTAACATAATATGAATGAACAAAATAGAAAAAATCCTGCTCTGAGATTTCATTATAAATTGTATGATGATTCTCAAACCTTAAAGTATTCCAGCCCATGTGTGGAATTTTTAAGTTATCACTGTCGGGAAATCTTTGGGTGAAACCACCAACCCAGTTGAGCCCTTCGCAGTGACCCTCCTCACTGGAAGAGGTCATAAGTTGCATCCCAAGGCAAATCCCAAGAATTGGTTTCTTTTTTTCAAGAACTTCTTCCTCCAATATTTTCACAAGATTTTTACTTTTTAGATTCTCAATTCCCACTTTAAAGTTACCCACACCAGGTAAAATGAGTTTATCAGCTGATTTAATTTCGTCCGGGTTATTCGCTACTAAGCAATCATAACCAACTCTGTTAATGGCCTTCTTTACTGAGCCAAGATTTCCCAAACCGTAATCAACAATAACAATCATACATTTAATACCTTGTGATAAACATTAATTAACTTTCGTGCAACAATGTTCTCGTCCAAAAATGCTATAAATTCTCTCCCGTTAGTCCTGTCATTTTTAATCGCATAATCAATGGCAAGTTCAAGTTTCACAGCCACATCGCTTGGTGTAAAATCCGACACATAACAACCGTTCACACCTGAAATCAATTCTGATATATCTCCAACATTAGTTGCAACTATGGGACATCCACACGCGAGTGCCTCCTTGATTACATTAGGACTTCCTTCCCACTTGCTGGTTAACACCAGGACATCGGCGGCCGACATCCAAAACGGGACTTCTGAATTATTAACATTAAACAAGTGCTTTATGGTAATATTTTCATTGTTGGTAATTTGGAGTGCCCGGTCGAAGAGATCATAATTTTTCTCAGACCTTTGAGGGTCAGCTCCAAACAATATTATTTTCCCTTGTGTCCACCCCAATCGTTTTCGGGCTTCGCTTTTCTCAATCGTCCTGAACTTGGTAAGGTTTATCCCATTCGGGATTATTTTGATTGACTTCAGGCCAAAATCCACGGCAGATCTTTCTGATTTAACGATTGTTGCTGACCAGCAAATATGACTGAATATTTTCAAGAACCATCTACCTAACCTGCTTGAATAAATATCGCTTCCCATCAGCGAACAAACAACTTTTTTGGTGCAGGTTAATGAAGCAATGATTCCACTAAAAGAATAGTGGGCATGTATCAGGTCACAATTTGATTCCCGAATATACTTTCTGAGCTCTGGGATGTTCCTGAGATAACCGATAACTCCTTTTCCAACTATATCAAAGTAAGTCACCTTCAAGCCATTTTCAAAAAGCGATAGCCCCTGATTTGTGGAGATCGGATCGACCCCATTATTCCCGCTTCTAACGAACAAAACATGTAACTGAGTTCTATTTGCCAAAATACTTCGCTATGCTATGGATATGAACATCTTCAACGGTCATTTTGCCTTCAAGATACTTCCAGCTGCCGTCCTTATATTCGTAATGTCCCGTCGATTTGATGACCCCGACAGTTCCAAAATAAAGTGCCTGAAATTCTAACAAATGAAAAATTCCATCATAATCCACTATATCAAGCGAAACAAAAGGAAGCTTTAATAAATCAACAACTTCTCTGGTATAGTCCAGAAGTTCATTTGCGACACCAGAATCTTCTCCGTAGCTGTAATTTCGGTTACCGCTTCCACTGGCACGGAAGTCATTTTTTCGAGTGGGTCGCTTAAAGCAAAAATACTTTTCTCCGAAGTTAAGAACTTTGAAGTCAGCCTTCAAACCATGAACAAACTCTTGGAGAATAAATTTCTCCCTAAACTTAGATTGTTTGACGTACCCGTGGTACTTCCTCGAACGGATAAACTCTCTGGCATCTTCTTTAACCGAAGAAGTCTTTGTCATCGATGAAACTTTTTTAAGGAGTTCATGCCTTGAATAGGCGATATCCACAGTCTCACTCATTGCTCCTTCAGACAATTTGATCACGATGGGGTAGATCCAATCTTCCTCTGTAGAAGTTAATTCTTCAATACAACCAAAAACATGTGACTTTAGAGAGAGAGGTAAGCCCGCAACTTTACGAAGTAATTCCATGAACACTTTGTTGTTATTTGCACGAAGGAATCGATATGATGGAACAACCACAGCTCCGATCGCTTCAAGATAGCAGATAACATCCTCTATAAAACTTTTGTAATGATATCCAACATCTTCAGACGAAGTATATAATACCGGGATATCCTTCCAATAATCAATGGGTTGCCGGTAAACCTCAGTGAAACTGAAGAATCTTGGTTCGATTCCTATCCGACGCAAACCTGAGCTTAAAAAGTTTAAATCCAAACCCGAATTATAGGGTACTGCATCGTATTTCGATCCATAATGACCTTTGTAATCGGTCAAAAAAATAATTGTGTCCATTTTTTAATTATCTAATCCTTTTAAAAAGAGACCTGATGAATCTTTTCATTTTGATTCCAAATGACAGATCCTCACGTCTAAAAAAATTAGCTATCGGGTCTATATAAGAATGTTTAAAAAAATAAACCATCCAGAGCACTCTGCTCTTGGCTATGGCCTTATAAATAAAGTTCCTTTTTCTAAATTGATGCACAAATTCAGGAATAGGATTTATCATGAGTCCTTCATTTCTTATGAAAACCTCTGATGATGTTAGTCCTGATTCGAGTAACTCAAGTTTAACCATCATTCCGATTCTACGATCAGGTGTTAACGGGATCACCTCGCCATCGGAAACAATATCATCAAAACAAAAATTGCCCAAACTGTAGTAAACAGGTTTTGATTTATAAATTTCCATGGGTTGAATCACATGGGGATGATGCCCAATGATGATATCTGCACCTGCATCTATGATGGAATGGGCGATTTTATTCTGCCCCCAGTCCGGATACCTCCCCCCTTCTACCCTACCCCCCCAATGAAGATAAACAATGATAAAATCATATTTGTTTCTAATCGATTTGATCTTATAGTTTACATCCTCAAGGTTAAATTTACTGACTTCATAACGAAAATCATCAGGAAGCGAAGGATGAGTGTCTTCAGTAACATAATTTAAAATGGCAATCTGCTTTCCCTCAAATGTGATCGGGTAACAATCAAAATTCTCATCGAAGTCTTTTATTCTGACACCAAAAGCCCCAATCCCATTCGCAGAGAGAAATTGCAGCGTACGCTCAACCCCATCTTCAAGGTTATCAGCAATATGGTTGTTAGCCAAAGCAACATGGTCAATTTGTAATTTGTTTAATAATTTTAGTGCCGAAGCTTCGGTTTTAAGCCGAGGCTTCTTTTTATGGTTTTCACCATGTGGGCTACAAAGAAGACATTCAAGGTTCCCAATTACCACATCTGAACCCTGTAAATAGGTTTTAACCCCGAAAAATGGATCAATCCCTGACTCTGCCAGCTTGATATAACCGTTGTTTAAACTTATGTCGCCTAAGAAAAAGATACTTCTGCTCAATTTACAGCGCAGCCTTCATATATCTTCCTAAAATCGTCGATCATTCTCTCAATACTAAATTTTGATTTAATTACTTCCCTGGCATTGTTACCTATCTCGACCCTTTTGCTACTGTCACGAAGTAATGATTCGATGAGGTCAGAAACTGAATCTGCATTATTACCAACTAAAAAACCGGAGACACCGTTTTCTATTATTTCAGGTGAACCACCACAATTTGTGGCAATAACACATTTCCCTAGCGCACAAAGTTCAAGAATTGAATTTGATATGCCTTCACCATGACCGTGAGTGTTCGTTAATTGCAAACCGATATCACAAATAGACATAAGTTGCTCCACCTCATCAGATGGACCCATAACTCTAAATCTTAATCTTGCAGTTTCAGAGAGATCGGCAAATAAACCTGTGAAATCACCTTTTCCTGCACATACAAAGGTTACATTCTCCATCTTTTCAAGTATTTTTTGCGCAATCGCAAAAAACAAAGGATAATCTTTCGCTGGCGTAAAATTTGAGAACATCCCGACGACGAATTCAGAAGTAATCCCCAGTTCTACCTTTATATTATCTGATGACAACAAGTTTGCCGTTCTATTGAAATCAAACCCGTTATATATCACTTGGGATTTATTTTTAGGTGGACAATATGCCAACAAACCAGCCTTACTGTTAGCCGTAATCACTTCTGAAAAGGTAAAGGGTATTGTGTGAAAAAGAAACGATCTTTTAACAACTGCAGGTGCCGCTGTAATCTGGCTATTGACAAGTGAGTAAGCAAAAAATGGTTTCAGTAACACCGCAATTAATGAATTTATGTCACCCCATGTATGTACAATACCAGGTTTGAACCTTAGGATAGCTCTGAAACATTTAAAAAGCACCATTAGCCAGTTCTTAGAAGGACCATTTCCGATAAAAGAATGATTAATCACAACATTTTGCAATTCAGGGAAATCACTATCCGGTCGGAGTGTTAGAAGGAAGATCTCAAATTCTTTTTTATCTCTTAAATTTCTAATCAATTCAAAGAGTCTCCTTTCCTTTCCTCCCTTGCTCATACATTCGATAAAATATAGTATCCGCATCAATCAGGCTTCCGAATTACCCAAATGTCTAATAATTTCCTGTCGTCTCTGATCAGCATTCATTGAAGTAATAAAGATTGCTCTTTTTAATGACGATTCTTTATACTCTTCTAATGATTTAATCACTTTAGCGGGGATACCAACAGCAACGGAATTGGATGGGATATCTTTAGTTACAAGACTCTTTGCGCCTATGACCACATTATCACCGATTGTAACACCATACATAATCATTACTTCTTCACCAATAAAAACATTATTTCCAACCTTGATTCTTCCAAAAACATTCATTCCGGGGTGCTCTTTTCTTAGAACACCTACACCGCCATCGTGGGTTTGAAACCTTACACCATGTGTGATAGTAACATTATCTCCTATCTCGACGAGGTAAGGTTCTGAGCCAAACGAGACATCGCTCCCGGTGAATCGACTGTTTACACCTATTTTTACTCCATAATATTTCCTGAATAATGCACCTAATTCATATGCATTACTAAAAAACACTCTAATTTTAAACTTAATTCGACTTATCATTCCAATCTCATATTTAGGGACTGTTGCCTTTCATATCATAACTCCACATTTACCTTAAGAAAAGTTCATTTATGATAATTGACCGGCAACTAATCCTGGTTCTGGTCCAAGTGAAGAAAATCTATCAAACCTTCGGCAAAAACGCCAGGGTTAAACTCTTTAAACACTAATTCCCTCCCGCACAAACCAATTTGTGAGGCTTTCTCATTATTGGAAATAATATCAACTATGGCCCCAGCAGCAGCCTCAAAATCACCCGGTTTGACTAAATATGAATTTGTACCATTTAAATATAAGGGGATTTCACTTACTGCCGTGCAGATCACAGGGCGACCGGATGCCAGGAACTCTCCAAGTTTAGTAGGAAAGCCCCCGGAGGGGAAATCTGATTGTGGTAACATTATAATCCCTTTTGAGCCCATCAAAAGATCAGGAACATTCGAAGGATGCTGAGCACCCAAAAATAGAATGTAATCCGTCAAACTATTTTCATCAATATATTCAGTTATTTGCCGAAATAACAGCGCTGAAGTTTCAAATTCACCACCAATAAAAAGTTTTACTCCATTTAAATATACCTTCGACAAATGAAATACTCTTACAATATCAAGGACGCCATCCCTTTTAAGGCCTCCATCCCCACCAATATAAATTAAGTAGTCTGAATCGCCCTTTTTATGAATTGATTTCTGATTAAACCGGCTGTGATCTACAGTCATAGGTAGAAGAAAAATATCCTTCACTCCAAGTGATTTGTAATAACGAAATAATTCCTGAGTCATTACAATCATTCCATGAGCGAGGCAATATTGGCGAAGATATTTTTTCTTCTGTTGGGGTGAAACTTCTCTTTTAAGAACTTTTGGGTATTCTGTCTCTTCAATAAAGAGATCAAATTTATACAGTTTTGACAAACTCAGTATCAATTCTCTCAGATAATAATCACCTGAATATGTGATCACCGATTTGGGTGACGATGCCTTCAACTCAAGAATTAAGAGCAAAAGTCCGTAAATGTAAACAAATGCCTTACGCATTTTTGATTTCCCAAAGGGGAAGACTGTGGAATAACTTAGAAATTTATAATCGATTCCCTCTATTGTGCCGGATGTATGTGTATTCATTATTCTAGCATCCGATTCGGTCGGACGGGAGATTAAGACCAAACAGCGAATACCAGCCGAAACAATGGACTTCAAATACGACAATATCCTGTTAGTTGCGGCAATTCCGACAGGAAATGGGAAATCAATGACAACGACCAAACCATACTTAATCTTGGAAGCCATCATTCCTGCTTATTGTTGACCTTTTCGAAGAAAGTATCTGAATTCTCCGGATCAAAAGGTTCATTTATCCAAAAAAGGGTTAATAACGGGTCTTCGCCAATGTTCGTTATATTATGAGTAAACCAAACCGGCATATCGATGAACGCAGGTTGCCGTCCATCGACCTCAAAACTTTGAACAAATTCGGTACCAATTTTACGAAGTTGAACTCTTGCCTTTCCGGACAATACCATAAAACGTTCTATTTTTCTAGTGTGGAAATGTTCTCCTCGCGTAACACCCGGGACGGTAGATGAAAAAGATACCTGTCCACCAGACTCTAACCGCATTAGTTCTGTAAAAGCTCCACGACTATCTGTATTAGAGCGAAGCATAAATGGAAAAAACTTATCAATATTTACATACGTTAAAAAGGTGTTAAATAGATTGATTGTAAAGCTATCACCAAATTTGGGATAACTGCCAAATTTTAAATAATCAAATGAAATTTGATTGATTTTATTAAGCAACTCAGAGACATAAATAGTCCTGGAACCTGGTACACAAATCGACTGAACTATTTTTTCATCGAGAGGCGCATTTTTCTCATTTTTTATGAGTTCTACAATAAAATTCACCAACTCACTCACAAAAATTAGATTTAATTCGACATCATCAAGAACCTTACATTCAACTTGATTTGCTAACTGATAACAGAATGTTGCGACCACCGAGTTATAGAATGGTTTACAAAATGGTCCATACACGTTAGGGATAAGGAGTGCGGTGAAGGAGTTCCCGCGGTTAGTAGACCAATCTTCGAACTCTTTTCTGATTTCATATTTTGCTTTACCATATGCATTATCCAGATTCTCTTGAATAGAAGATGAATAAATTATGTGTGGTTTAGCATTCATTTTATCACAGACATCCATAAGTTTGCCGGCAAGTATCTTATTCATAGAATATAGATATTCCGGATCGGGATGTCTATTTATTGCAGCTAAATGAATTATAATGTCACATGAAGCTACAAAATCACCTAATTGTTCCATGTCGGAAAAGTATGAATCATGAAACTCAACCAATTCGTGACCTGAATCATATCGAATTTTGTTTACTAAATGAGTTCCTATAAAACCAGACTGTCCGGTAATACCAATCTTAAACACTTTGTTGTCTATCAATTAAATAAGTGAAATCAAATCTGAATATTCCGGAATACTCTCACCGGTTAAATCATGCCTTATGAACTTAAGTTTCAATAACAAGGTCTTCATTTCCTCAATATTCAATCTGTGGGTATTGTGAGAGTGGTACTCATCAACCTTAGAAACATCAGGCAACCCCTCGGTAAAAAAAGAGTTGTAATTTAAATCGCGATTATCAGCAGGAATTCTAAAATAGTCTCCGAGATCAATAGCCTTAACCATTTCTTCCCTGTTCACAAGTACTTCAAAAAGTTTTTCACCATGACGTGTACCAATAATATTGACAGGATTATCGACTTTGTAAAGTTCTTTAAGAGCATCAGTGAGATTATCGACCGTGGAAGCTGGAGATTTTTGGACAAAAATATCACCGTTCTGTCCATGATTGAAAGCATAAAGCACCAAATCTACAGCTTCTTCCAATGTCATCATAAAGCGCGTCATTTTCGGATCAGTCAAAGTAATGGGCTTCTTTTCTTTGATCTGCTTGACAATCAAAGGTATTACAGATCCTCTGGATGCCATAACATTGCCGTAACGTGTTCCACAGATAACAGTCTTGGAACCATCTCCGAGCATTCTCGATCTTGCAACCATAACCTTTTCCATTAACGCTTTGGACATTCCCATTGCATTAATTGGATATACTGCCTTATCGGTGCTTAAAACAACCACTTTATCAACTTTGGAACGAATTGCAACCTCAAGAACATTATCTGTACCAAGAACATTTGTTTTCACAGCTTCAACCGGGAAAAACTCACAAGATGGGACTTGTTTAAGAGCAGCTGCATGAAAAATATAATTTACATCTCTTATAACATTTTCGAGGCTGCTTCTATCCCGTACGTCTCCAATGAAAAACTTAATTTTGCTATTATTGTATTTTCGACGCATATCATCTTGTTTTTTTTCATCTCTGCTAAAGATACGTATTTCTTTTAAATCATTTTCTGATAAAAAACGGTCCAGGACAGCATTACCAAATGAGCCTGTCCCACCTGTTATTAGCAAAATTTTATCTTTCATGGTGTTCTCCAAGTAACCTATTTTTTCGATTCCTAAATTCAGGAAGTGCAATTGTTGACATTATAATAAAATAAAATAGTAAGTTGCGAGCAATTGGATTTGAAAAAAACAAAATAACCAGAGCGAGAAAAAAACAAATCGCTGAGATAGCATTAATCCCTCCGTTCGAAATGACTCTAAAGTAGTTTTTAAATAGAAACATCAGGAAAATAAAACCCAAAACCCCCCACATTTCAAGAAGCATTCCCAATCCATTTGTTCCATATAAAACTGTCTGACCTCCTGCCTGCTCTTCCAAGGAAGATAATCCATGCCCGAATGGATATTTTATGGTTCGCAAGACAGAGTATTCTATTCCTTGAAATCGGTTGCCTTTCACTATGAGATTATCCTGGTTGTACACAAGTGAGCCTCTGCTGAAAGTAGAAAAATACCCCTCAATTTTACCGGAAAGAAACTCTAACTCGTAAAGATAAAAAGTAAAAACCAACAGTGTCAATACTGCATAAAGGAAATTCACAGGATTTGCTCGCCTAAAATTAAATCCAAGAAAAAGAAATAACATCGCTAAATAACCAGCAGTGGAAAAAGTAGTTAGTAAGGCAATAATGTAAACTAATGTCTTTCTATTGAATTTTAGACCATTTTTATACCAATTATAAATAATACCCCAAACGATGATCATGGCGAATGCTCCCGGCTCCCACATAAAACCACAGTTTCTGGTGACTCCGATTCCACTTTCGGCTGTCGAGTTAACATAAATCAAAGCTGACCAATAATTTTCGTTTACCAACAATGATGGAGTTGTTGTTACTGAAAAAATAGAAACCAAGCTATTAAAAAAACCCGGAAAAAGTATGTTTGCGAAAAACAGAGGTAGAGAAATCAATGTGAGAAGATATACGATTGATTCAAAATATGGCCAAAATTTATCACGCATTTGAACTATTAACAAATAGGGCAAAAAAAGTAAATTTATTGTGTTAATTATTAATCGTTCAATATAAAAGCTGGTGTCAAAATACAAAATAGACGACACATTTATTAATACCCATAATATCAACAAAGCAATAAATTTGACTGAAAAAACTCTTCTCAGAACGATATGCTGAGTGAGTAAAAAAATACCTATAACAAATGGAATATATCGTGAGTCAAAAATGGAAGCACTTGCAATGTTTAATACTAAAATAAATACCAACATAAAATAAAAATTCTTCTGCTCTCCTGAAGTGTTGATGATGAGAACTGCGGGTAATTTGTTGTTCAAATCTTACATTCCGTTTTTAGATAAAAAAGCTACTTTTCTGTTCAAATAATAATTAACGATAAACATTGATGCACTTACAAAGATTGCTGATAGAGTACTCACCATCAGGATGTCATCACTAAATATGTAGAATAATGTACAAAGGGAAATTATTTGAGCAACTCCATAAATTAACACATATGTTGTCATAAATGAATATTTTTTAAGGATAATATTAATCAAATTTCCTAACTTAACCAACACAAATGGACCCACAAAAATTGCTGTTTTCATGTAAGGAAGCGATTGTTGATATTTTGGAAAAAAAAGTATAACATAGTCAAGAAGCAAATAACCGATAAATACGAAAGGGATGATTGAAATAAGAGAAATCAAGTATATTTTTTTTATTTTCTGCCATATTTGAATAGGATCAGAATTCTTTCCATATTCAAAAGATAGTTTAGGATAAAAATATGTCCCCAGTGAATTAGGTAGTATCCCCAATGTCGAAATAATCATTATTACAGGTGCGTACAACCCTAGTAATGTTTCATTCCCAAAATAAAGAATGAATAATCGCGGCAAAGTATCAATAAAACTTAAAATGTAAGAAACCAAAAATAGGGGAAAGCCTGTTTTAAATAAAGTAACAAATACATCTTTATCGAATTTAGGTTTTACTTTTATTGGTCTATATCTATGTAAAAGTAGAGAATTTGCAATAGTCAAGACTAATTGCATAAATAAGTAACCATAAAATCCGTAAAAATAAATACATGGTATTAGAATAATATTTAGCGCTAAATTAAAATATTGAATGTTTGCTAAATGATTAAAATTATCACTTGTCCTAAAAGTTCCTGAAAGATAAGTTGTATATTGAGAAAGACTTACTCTAATGAGTCCAACTCCAAAACAAATGAGATAATCGGTCGATAATTCATATTGAGAAACAAGAATCGGTGAAATTATCCAAAGAATAACTATGCCCCAAATATTTATGGAAAGAGTAGTTTGAGCATATTTCTTAGCTAAATTTAGATTGCCTGACCCAAGAGCATGAGGAAACTCACGATTCATTCCGTTAACGATTCCGAGTCGCATTACATTTGCATAAACTTCAAACATAGCAATCGTGGCCCATATGCCCATAAAATATGGATCGATAACACGATATGTGACAAATGCAACAACCAAACTCACCGGCACCTGAAGATAAGATGAAGAAGTCATCTTTAATAGTGCCTTTTTCCCTTTCAACAAAGCTAGAAATTGACTGAACAGATAAGTCAAAACATAGTCCTAAACTGACTTATATGTAAGAGGAATATCAATGCGCGCACCATCTTTGCTGACATAAAAAGTTCCATTATTAATGTATTTATTTTAAGTAACGAGGAGAATGCTTGTGATTGCTCACGCTCCGAAAATATTTCGATATGTTAGATCAAACACTAATCTCTTCTTGAAGTTGATATTAATTCTATAAACCCTGGGTGACACAAACAGCTGTTGAATTTTAGATATTCTACCATTCAGGTCGTGTTTAAGCTTTGATTTTTGTATTAACTCATCTGTAAGTGGATTTTTCGGAAAATCAATAAAGGATACTTGACAGTTTTTGTTAACAAGTTTTCAATCCACAAAAGAAATAGACTGATTTTAATCTTGATTTCATCTGCTGAGTCTGATTATATTTCTTCAAATTTTGATAAAAGTTCTTGATGAGTAATGGTATCACGATATTGATATACTTTCATGCTATCAAGAATATTGGCTTTGGTATCATATTTTACCCCTATTGTTGGCTATAAATCATTATTTCAATTATTTACTAACTCAAACATAGTAGCAAAAAAGATACCCAATTTATTTTTTTCTTTTTGACACAAGTGCAAAATTCGAAATGGAGAAAATGGGTCTTGAGTCGGATGGTACATCTTCAATAAACACCAAAAAATCATAGACTCCAGAACCACTGACTGCGCCGGACTAAACCTTTTATTTGTCAATTTGGAAATCAATTGTAAATCGAGTCCTGTCTACTGCAATCATTGGAAGCCTAACCAAGAGTACTTCAGTCCCCCCCAATGGTATTGGACGAAGTAAACAATGAATTCATAAAGATTCTCGATGTATAAATAAAAGGGTTTTTTACTGCTTCTGATCGAAAAGACGCCCAAGTAAACATGACAATGGAAAAGGTTACCAATAGCTTCGAAACTTGAATTACACCTCCTAATTTAATGGATATTCTGCCTTTACTTTTTGTGTCTCCTTTTTTACACAACGCAGACCGGTAAAAAAACAAAGGCTATTTACCTTCCCCCAATATACCTAGGGTAATATTGCAACTAATATCAAATATGCCCTCTTCTCCTGTCAACTGTTAATTTATCAGACTCAATCCAACAAAAAAACCAATTAAAGTGTTAAATATCAGTAGGAGTAAAAACCTCCAATCCCATAGTCCATAGAAATAATAGCTTGCAAACAATAAAAAAATATTTTGTTTCGCGACATTTTTTTACCTTATAGCCAATATATACCAAAAACTATTGGAAGATAAATCGCAAAACCAACAGAATTGAAAAGCATATTTAATCTAATTTCCGGATGAGTTGATTTACACTTTCAGCTACCATCGCAGCGTTCGAAGATAAATCAATCTGAAAAACATCTTTCAGATTTCTAAAAAACGCAACAAATCCCTCATGCGAAACATCAAGTATCGAAAAAATAAATCTATATAAATGTTCATCATCTTGATACTCAACATTGTACTTTCTGTATAATTCTTGTCTTAGGTCCCTGACATGACGAATCTTGATTACTCTGTCGCTTGTTTCGAAGAAACTATTCCCCAAAGTAAACACCTGTTTGTTTAAAAGAATACCCTCGTATCCGGATGTTCCATTAATAGTAATTACCCCTCTAGAATGTGTAATCAATTCAACGCTGGGAACCTCCGGGCCAATCAGTTTCAAATTCGGAATAGCCTTTATTCGTTGATAATCAAGAATGTTTCGATTTTTTTTATCGAGAGGGTGCACTTTGACATAAAGGTAACAATTTGGTGGCAGCTGAGCAGCAATATTTTCTATCAACTTGACCTGGTTTTTATATAATCCTTCAGCCCAGTAAAGTATCACTGCTTCCGGTTCAACATGCATGGGATAATAAAAATAGTTATTTGATTTTTCGAAATAATCATAGTTAATACCAATAAAATCATCAACCACTGTCTTGAACTTATTCCATATCCCGGCGTTAGAATCAAAAAGGAATTGTTCCACATGATCTATCGGTCTTTTGACACAACCGCTATTTTGTTCAAACTTTCTAGAAAAGCTACTTAATATTAATTTGACAGTTCTCTTTACTAAAATTCTAAACTGATTTTTATAGTTTTGCTTATTTCGCAATTCAGGGAAAAATAGTCCCAATTCGGCTCTTTGCTTTTGAAGATATTCTCTTACTCTTTCGATATTATCGTGCGTCAATGAGTACTGATTATCAAAAAAAGACAACTCTACAGGATCACCATTTTCACCATCAACAAAAATCCAGCTGTATCTGGACTCCCCCCTTATTTGGATCTGACTCAAGTACCGAGCCCCACACTTTCTTGCCACAATCGCAGACAAGTGCAAAAAAAGTAGTGCGGTAATCTCATGGAATATAATGTCAATCTTATACTCTTCAATAAACTTAATCCAAAATTTGTAATACACTTGTGAAAGAATTAAGCATTCATCGTAATCAAGATTCTCGAGAGTCCTGTCGCTTTGAATTGAAGAGTTAAGACAAAATCGACTCTCAGAAAAATGGATAACATCCTCATCAATTTTATTGCACAATGCCACATCTATTTGCTCCGTCTCATAAATAGCGGACACAAGTTCCTTGAAATTATGCACCTCCGTAATACCATATTCAGAACGTAATATTTCTTCTTCCATAGAAGAATAAGCTAAATGAATGACCCTACTATTATCTGATAATTTCGGAGAAATTGAACCGTAAAGATGAACTAAACTTAGACGACTGAAAAGTAAAATGTTTCGCATTAAGATTTAAAGAGTAAAATATAAATTTAATTCAATATCTAAAATAGATATTATCATACGTTACCGTGCAAAATCTGTTCATATACTGGCATCATAAGAGAGTGATCACCGATTGAAAGAGCTTTCTCGTCACCATTAATAAAATTTTCAACCATTCTATACAGTCCGGGCTTATAGAGAATATCTAATTCATAATCCAACTCAAGTTCTACCGGGTCATTTTCACCAACCTTTTGTACTTTTAATCTCTCGAGAGGTTTAAAAATAAGCCTCCTATATTTCGTGAGGATTTCTACTCCCCAGCCACCAGCTGACTCCCAGTTAGCCGAGTAAGTGAAAAGTGAACCTTTTTTTGAAATTCCACAGCCTGCAAAAATTGATGCTTTTGGATGCCAATCCACCCCCCCCTTTGAGAAAGATCTAATCTCCAGTGGTTGACCCCCTAAAGCAAATGCCATATCTATAACATGAGATGAATTTGCAAAAAACCAATTGTTCTTTGCAGCCTCCGATTTATTTAGAGTCCTAATAAAATGAGACCGCTCGGTAAATTCGAACGAAAATGATTTCACCCCATCATCCTCTTTAATCATTTTTTCAGCCTCCAAAAATGAAGTGTAAAACCGTCTATTATAGGCGACGAAAACCTTACATTTTTTTTCGAAAGCCACTTCATTTAAGCATATTACATCATAAGTTGTTAAACCAGCAGGTTTTTCTACCAAAATGCTTTTTATGCCCTTAACCATAAGGAAAATTGTTGATGAATGTAAACCCTCAACATCGACAGCAACTATGGCATGATTGAATTTACTAAAAAATTCTGTTGGCTGATTTTCTAGTCCACCAGTAACTACTTCAAAACCTGTTTTCTTTTGGAATTTGATCGCGGAAACGGTCCCTCGACCGACAACTGTAAAGTCAATCCCCATAGCCTCAAAAACTTTTGCATACTCAATTGCCATCGGTCCCGCACCAATTAACAGAATTTTAGTGTCCATAATTTTTCATTTCGGTTATTAACAATTAAGTAATGTAACAAGTATCTGTGATCGTTTCAGAGTAGTCTCTCAAATGGTAAAGAAATCCAACCAATAGAGAAGTGTGAAGCTTTGCAGAAATTTCGTATGAAGGCAATTGAATCAAAGAACTATTACTGATTGATTCAGCAAGTAGAGACGAAAGTTTACTTTGAAATTGATTCTCAGCCTTCCAATATTTTGGATCCCATTTTGACTCTGGAAGTATTTCCATGACATCAATTTCCGAAGCCATCCTTATAATGTAATGACCTTTTTCACTTGAAATCCTAAGTAGAATTGGTGTTCTCTCAGCGTTGAATGAAGTCATCCGTAAAGAAGAGTTTGTTTTGGGATCGGACCCGTTAATTGTACCTGTAAATTCGATATAACCCTGTCTTTTACTTTCGATCCATTTTGGGTCTAATCTTTTAAAATCAAGCACAAAATCTTCATTTCCAGTGATAAAGGAAAAGAGGTCTAAATAGTGAATTGAATTACATCCTAAACCCCAACCATTCCCACAAACATCTATGCTGTATTGTTTTGAATTTTTTAATTTAGCCTTAATTTGTTGGAAAAGAGGCCACATTCTTAGTGGACAATTGACAAATGCCAGACTTCCACTCTTCTTTATTAACTCATTTGCTTGTTCATACTCAATCAATGTAGGAAAAAGAAATTTTTCCATAATAAGTATCCCTACAGAACTATATTTTAGCGCACTTGAAAGGACTTCCAACCTCTCTCTGGAATTTGTTGCCACGATCATTAGATCAATTATTGATGGAAGTTTATCAAGAGAATCCACAACAATTAATTTAACATGTTCTTGTTTAACTTCGTTGAATGCATCCACTGCACTATTCACTGCTTCAGAGTTCGGGTCGTAAATAATAATTTCTGAAGATACTGAAGCCGCTGCAAGCCCTTGTAAGTGCCGCTTCCCTAACCCCCCAGTTCCTACTATTACAAATTTATTCATCGCAAAAATCCGATAGATTTTTCATATTGCTGTCCACCCTCCATCAACAACTAAATTCGCCCCGGTCATATAACTCGATGCGTCAGAACACAAAAAAAGGACAGCTGAATTATATTCATCATAATCAGCCATTCGCCCCAACAATGTCCTTGCACTATACTGATCATTAAATTTCTCATCGTGATTGTCAAAAACTCCCCCCGGAGTCAGTGAATTCACTCGAATATTTTTCTCTCGATAATATGAAGCCAGATATCTGGTCAGATTTAGAATCCCAGCCTTAGAAACTGCATAAGAAACAGGAGATGAAAAACGCTCACTTGGAAAGTATATATTTTCCACTCCATCATATAATCTTTGGTCGGCTCCCACATTACCATAAACCGAAGAAACATTGACAATAACACCATACCCTTGAATGACAAATTGTTTGCACGCCTCTCGACAACACAAAACCACACCGCCCAGATTGCCGTCTAAAACCTTCATCAAGGTGCTTTTTGTGTAACTCTCAAAAGGTGCGTAAAAACCTTCCGGTTTTATTTGTGCATTGTTGATTAGAACATCAATTTTGCCATATTTATCTATTACTTTCGTAAATAGACTTAAGATCTCATGTTCGGTTGTCATATCAATTTGGAGTGGCAACGGATCAACTGAATATTTCGTTTTTACTACTTCTGCTAAATTATCACATTTTGCCTGGTCGATATCGGCAATGACAATATTTGCACCCAAGGCGGATAGAAAATCAGTATATCGTGTTCCTAACAAACCTGTTGCACCAATTAGAACTATTACTTTGTTCTTAATATCAAAATATTTATCTAGGTTATGGGTCAATTGTTTAATCCATTCTGTTCAAGTACTGTTAAAGCAATTTTATTAGTTAGTAATCCTTCTTCAACCGATGGCGAAGTGAAGGTTCCACCATTCAAATCTGATATATATGTTCGGAGCATTTGCAAGTACATGTCATTTCTTTCAAAATGTGGATATTTGATTTCTTCTACCAATGAACAATCTTCATTAAAAACACTTAGTTTATTTTTGAACAGGTCAACAATGATATGACCATTAGTTCCAAGAAGTGTGATATCCCTTTTATATCCACGAAACACATAGTCCAAATGTAAAGAAACAAGACACCTTCGTTCAGTGATGTATGCAATCTCTGTAATATCCTCTGTTTCAATCGTTAATGACGAAAATTTGGCAGCGATTGAGACCAACTTTTCTGAAGGTGATCCCAGCAGATGAACCGCCAGGTCAATTTCGTGAATAAGATCCAAAGTAACTCCACCACCCAATTCTCGCTTTGCAGAATAGGATTTCGAATAATCTCGACCGGGTCTCCAATCGGGAAGATACTGCCCGACAAAAAACCTGGCACTAAGAATTTCTCCAATCACTTGATTCTGGATCAAATCCCTGACGGCGATGACACATGGATGATACCTCATGTTCATTGCTACAGCGCCGAGTTTATAATATCCTTTTAATAATTGCTCAAGTTCTGTCAAGTTAACGAAGGAACTTACAAGGGGTTTTTCACACAGAAAACTATTCTCTCGTATTATAACTTCCTTCAGAAAATGAATGTGTTCAGAAGTTGGAACAGCTATGATAACAAAATCAGGATTCTCACAAAAAAAACTCTCTATCGAATAATATTCACTAATACCAAATTTATTGCCTATTCCTTTAAGTCGTAGAAGTAATAAATCTTCAACACCAAGATTTATTAAATTTTGAGCATGACGCTGACCAATTGAACCAAGACCAACAATCCCAACACGCATTTAGGTTAACTTCAGCAATTCAAAATCAAGTAGCTCATTTTCAATTAGATAGGACATAATGGTAAAATCTAATTTTTCATCAAGATCAAAACACATATGTGGCATTTCATATATTATTGACCGTTCCGTATATGCATTCCTGTAATTGAGATCGAAAAAGGATCTCCGATAAAAATAAAAAGAAGCATTTAAATCCCAAACCTTAGGTGCGGACTGCCGGGTTAAAACAGGTGTCTGAGTTTTTTTTACCAGGTCAAAAAAACCATTTTCTTTGATTTCGACCTGATTAAAGTATGGATTGCGATGCGCTTTGTTCACCGAAAACAGATTTAGCGCATCAGAATTGGATTGTAAAAGTGCAAATGCAATGTCAAGATCATCAACTGTTCTTAGAGGTGAAGTAATGTCGAGATCTAATATATAATCATATTTTTTAGAGTTCTTTGACTCTTCATATTTAATCAAATCGTGAATTGTATCAATTTTCCCGGAACTGTCTGTAGCCAGGTGTGCTGGCCGGACATAATCAGTACCAAAACCAACACTCTTGGCCAAATCTAGAATATCAACACTATCTGTTGAAAACCCATAATCAGCATCATATTTTGCACCAAATTCCCTCGCGACCACTGTAGAATAGGAGAGGAGTGGTAAGTTCGCGATTTTACTTAAGTTCTTTCCCGGGATTCCTTTTGAGCCTCCACGGGCACAAATCGTTATTAGTAAATTCAATTTTCTACTCGACATGGCTTAAAGTTAGTTTGTCAGATGAGACAGCATTAAAATTGATGTGCCAAATCATTAAAGAAGGCAGTTGTCTTTTTGTATTCGGACCATTCACCTGTATCAACCCAAGAATTTTCAGATATCGGAAACACACCTATTTTTCCACCTTTGTCTTTTAATTGAGCAATAAGCTGCGTTACATGATAGAATGTGTTTTCTGGAATTATCTCGACTACATCGCGATTTATCAAATACATCCCGGTTGAGGCAAGGAAAGACTGTTCCGGTTTTTCAGAGAATGTCTTAAGATTCCCACCGTTTTCAATTTCGCAAATCCCATATGGTATTTTATGGTTAATTAGGGAGGCAATCAGACTGATTCCATATTTGTTTACATTATGAAAATTAAGAAACTCACTATAGTCACAATCTATCACGATATCACAATTTGTTACCAGGACAGTGTCGTGTATATTGTTTTTAATGAGGGATAAGGCACCAATTGTACCTAAGGGATCACCTTCTTCAATAAAATTCACCTTGTAAGGTGGGTTAAGTTCTTCAAAATAGGATTTTATTATTTTTGCTTTATGTTTAACAGTTATATAAAACTCGTCAATTCCATAAAGCAGAAACTTGTCAATAACTAACTCGATGATTGACTTATCTCCAATTGGGATCAGAGGTTTAGGAAGAATTTTTGTAAAAGGTTCCAGTCTGGTACCTTGCCCCCCAGCCATTATTAATACCGGAAGCTGCAATTGTGTTTTTTTGACATTAGTTTGTTTTACTTCAAAAATATCATCCCAAAATATAATTTCAGCAACTAAATTTTCTGAGTTTACCACAGGCAATGCTGAAATATTATGTTCCACAAAGAGATTTTTTACCACTGTAACTTCGTAATCCAGACCCAATTTGTGCGGATGAGTATTACAAAAGTCACCGACCTTCATATTAAAATCTGCATTTGCTAAAAGGGCTCTTCGGATATCTCCGTCGGAAAGCGAACCGATCAAATGATTCATATCGTTAACAACAAAAAGTACCTTTTTGTGTGTTTTGTCCAACCGAGACATTGCCTCTCTTAGAGTCGCTATTTGAGTGATTAAAAACTCGGTGATTTTTTTAGTCATTCAACACTATTTCCTTAATATAATCTTCAACTGAATGCCTTGCAATGTACTCAGTTAATTCTTTAAATTTACTGGAACTGATGGTTTTAATATTTTCTGACGGTGAAATACTTGAATATTTAACAGAAAACTTGATATTGTGTATTTTGTCAAAAATATCAATGATATCTTTAATAGTATATGCTTTTAACCCACACACATTATATGTACCCGCAAGTCTTTTTTGCGCCATGAGGGAGATTGCTTCAACGCAATCATCAATGTGTAGATAATACCGTAGTAGAGAGCCATCGTTATTAAATTCGAGTGTACGATTACCCTTTGCTGCCTGGACGATGTAGGAAAAGAAACCTTTCTTTTGTTCTGACCCAAAAAGATTGGAGAGCCTAAGAATAGTATAATTCTCTTCCTTTAGACTTTGTCTGACTAAAAATTCTGCAAAGGACTTACAAACAGCATAAGGAGTTTCCGGGTTTAATGCTGAATCTTCATCAACAAAATCTGCAGTACCATAGACCGAAACAGTAGAAATTTGAATAATATGTGTATTACTTCCCTTTAAAGCTGACAATATGTTTGTAATGCCTTGAGTATTCAACTTCCAACAGCCATTAATAGGGGATGTAATCTGGCCTGTTAAGTTAATGACGACATCAAATCTTTTCAGAATCTCAGCAAAATTTGAACCTGATAATATATCCAGTTCTATAAAATTATCAGTGCTCCCCGGCATTTGGTGCATATCTGCTACCACAACATTGTAATTTAGGGTACGCAGTCGCTCAGATAATTTAGAACCAATAAATCCTCCTCCTCCTAACAAAACGACACTAGTCATAAAACATTTTCTGAACAATACCATCAAGTTTGATTGTGCGCAGTATTTCAACTATTCTACGAGCGGAGTGCCCATCTCCATAGGGATTATCGATTGTTTTTACAAAATTCCTAAATGATTCATCAAAAACTGCTTTTTTGATTGCTTCCACTATTTCTGCTTTATTGTAACCGACATCAATCACATTGGGTGCTCTTTCCCTGCCCTGTTGTCGTGTCCCTATGTTTATTGTGGGTATTCTCAATGTTGGGGTCTCATGTATTCCGGAGCTGGAATTACCAATCAAAGCTGATACATTACGATAGAGGTTAACAAAGAGATCGGTTGGCAAACTTGGATACCACCTTAATCCAGATGATTTAATTTTTTCAATTATTTTCGCGTGACCCGCATCATTATTTGGAAGGGAGACAATACAATTAATATTGGACTCAGATATCGCATCAATTGTCTCAGAAATCTGATCAAAAGAGCTTAAACTTTCGGTGGTTACCGGATGTTGAATCATCAGTAGAGTTGGCTTGCTGAGGTCAATTGAGAGTTTATCTTCAATCTCTTTCCTCGGAATAACTGGAGTTTCCAATAAAACATCTATGGAAGGACAGCCGACGACAAAAATTGAATCAGGGTGTTCTCCCATTTTTATCAACCTCTCCTTGGAGAGTTCGGTTGCCGGGAAATGTATGTGAGCAAACTTACTCATGGCATGACGAATACTCTCGTCGATGCTCCCTGTTACTTCACCACCCTGGATATGTGCAACGGGAATATTCATATGAGCTGCCGCAATGGTTACAGCCAAATTGGCACCAATATCAAAACCTGACAATACCAGGTCAGGCTTAGCGATTTCAAGTTCATCAACCAGCCCCTTCATTACACGGCTCAAAGAGCGAACCATCTCAGCCCCGGTATCCTCTGATCCTTCAACAAACATTGGAATTTGAGCATGAATCTCAAAACCATCTTCGGTTATATAATTGATATCTTTTCCATGAGTCTCCAAAAGACAGATTCCGGTAACTACAAGATATATTTCGAAAAAAGGGTCCTTTTTCATTTCTTGTAAAATTGGGCGAAATCTGCTGTAATCCGCTCTCCGTTCCACAACAATAAAAATTCTTCTCATCTTCTATTCGACATCCTTCCACGATAACTGTATATCAATTTCTACATCTCTTTTTGCTTTTTTCCCCAATAGAGTCTCATAAAATTCAGCAAGAATCTCTCCAGTTCCGGGTCTTTTAACCCAGATATTTTCTTTAGTCAATCTCTCACCCTTTTTAATCTCTTTAATTGTAACCACTGATGCATAAGCAAAATCGATTGTAGACTTTTCTTGAACGACCGGTCCCTTACCGCCATCCCTAGCCAGTTTTACAATTCTTGAAGCAACAATCAGTTCCTTACAAGCTTTTGGGTCCATGGAACAAACTATATCCGGGCCCTCTCTATCCATTTTATCGGTAAAATGTCTTTCAAGGATTGATGCTCCTAAGGCAACTGCTGCTATACTGGGATAGTTAGTAATAGTATGGTCAGACAATCCAACAACTGCATCGGGAAATGAGATCCTAAGTTCGTTGATAGCATTCAATCTTACAATTTCCGGAGGAGTGGGGTACACATTTGTGCAATGCAGCAATGCAAAAGGAACCAGTTTGTCTCTAAAAATTTTGACTGCCTTTTGGATACTTTCAATAGAATTCATCCCGGTTGATAAGATGATTGGTTTACCAAAATCAGCTATATGATTAAGTAGAGGGTAATTGTTACATTCACCGGAACCCACCTTAAATGCCGGTACATCCATTGAGATCAAACGATCGGCGGCGGCTCGCGAAAAGGGTGTCGAGATGAAAATTAAGCCTTTAGAATGCACATAATCTTGTAAAGCCCTCTCATCCTTTTCGTCTAATGCACACTTGGCCATGATCTCATAAATTGATTCCTTGGTATGACCGGGAATTACTTTCTTTGCCTCACTGCTCATCTCATCTTCGACGATGTGAGTTTGGTGTTTAATTATTTCTACCCCAACTCTTGCAGCCGCGTCAACCATTTCCTTGGCAACTTCCAAGGATCCACCATGATTAATACCCAGTTCTGCAATGACCAGGGGATCATAATTCATTCCCACAAGTCGTCCGGCGATATTTAATTCCGGTTGATTCTTTGATACTTCGTCAGACATTGTAAACCTCTGGTTTATATCTCTGAAGATTATTCTTCAAAAAATCTATTGTCTCATTTAAACCTGATTCCAACTGATAAGTTGGTGCCCACCCTGTAAGTTTTTTAATCTTAGAATTGTCACACCATAGTCTTTCAACTTCCGATTTTCCTGTTCTAATCCTTTGACCGTCCTGCAATACTGTGATATCTTTACCTAAAAGCCTGGCAATCATTAGAACAAGATTACCCACAGAAATTTCTTCGTTCATTCCAATGTTGGTTGCCTCTCCAAAAGTTCTTTCGGAGCGATAAATCTCATAAAAACCCTCTGCAGTATCTTTCACAAAAGTCAAATCACGAGTTGGATCAAGATTCCCTAAATTGATTTCTGTTTTTCCGGACAAAATCTGAGTAATTATAGTAGGGATAATCGCCCTTGCAGATTGCCTTGGTCCATAAGTATTAAATGGTCTGACGATTTTTACAGGAGTGTTGAAAGACCTAAAGTAGCTATCAGAAAGTTGATCTGCACCAATCTTTGTTGCTGAATATGGCGACTGCCCTACCGATGGATGTTTTTCATCTATAGGTACATATTGAGCCGTACCATAGGTTTCACTCGTTGATGTAACCAGAATCTGTTCCAAACCAAGCTGTCTGCCGGCTTCGAGTATATTGTAAGTACCTTCAATGTTGGTCCTTATATAAGCCAAGGGAGAAACATAAGAATAAGGAATCCCAATTAGGGCAGCAAGATGAAAAACCGATTCACAGCCTTTCGTTGCTGAATAGACTGAATCGTAGTCTCTGATATCACCGGAAATTACTTCAATATTGTTTCTAACTTCGGATGATTCTAACCAGCCCCAATCATTTTTCCCATTATATCTGACAAATGCTTTGACATCAAAACCTTTTTTAACCAATAATTCTGTAAGATGAGATCCAATAAAACCACCGGCACCCGTCACAAGAACCTTACTCATCTCTCAATTCCCTTTGGCAAAATGGTCTATAGTAAATGCCAACCCTTGTGCAAAACGGGCTCCCACTTCAAACCCCAGCTTTTCCTTAATCAACCCAATCGCTGCAAAGGAGTGCTTCACATCCCCCGGTCTGGCGGATTCGTAAACGGGCTTTATGTTTTTGTCGAGGACTTTGTTGAGTTCCTCTATGAGTTCGTTGAGGGAGATTCGTTCGTGGCAGGCGATGTTCATCACGAGCCCGTATTCGTCCAATTGTTTTGTGGCAGCGAGAAGGTTCGCGTTCACTACATTTGAGACGAATGTAAAATCTCTGCTTTGTGTGCCGTCACCATAGATTACGGGTTGACGGTCTTCTTTCATCGCTGTTATGAATTTTGGGATTACTGCCGAATATTGAGATGTGGGATCCTGATTTGGTCCAAACACATTAAAATATCTGAGAGCGATTGTCTCGAGTCCATAGAGGCGGTGAAAGACTTTCATGTAATATTCACCCGTAAGCTTTGATACAGCATAAGGGGACATCGGGTTTGGTGTCATTCCCTCGTGTTTGGGCAATTCTGGTGTATCGCCATAAACTGATGAAGAGGAGGCAAAAACCACTCTTCTTACTCCCGAACCACGAGCTGCGTCGAGGAGATTTAATGTTCCGCCGACATTCACATCGTTTGTTGAGATCGGGTCGTTTATCGATCTGGGAACGGATGGAAGTGCCGCCTGGTGAAGTATAGCTTCAACTCCGCGTACTGCCTGTGCCACTGTGTGGTAGCTGCGGATATCACCTTCTATAAGTTCTATGTCGTTTTCAAGTCCGAGGAGGTTTCTGCGTCGCCCCGTGGAGAAATTATCGAGTACACGGACGCTGTGTCCCTGTTTCAGAAGCTCGAGAACGATGTTTGAGCCGATGAAACCGGCACCACCTGTTACGAGAAACTTCATACTACCACCACTTCCGGTTTAATAGAACACGGATAAAACGGATTTTCAATGGAACACGGATGAAACGGATTTGACGGATAAACTACGGATTCTTTAAAAGTATCCGTGAAAATCAGTTCGATCAGTCTCATCCGTGTTCCATTTTTCTCAATTATCATAAACGCTCATCTACAAGTTCTTTGTCGAAGAAGGATTTGACATCGTAGAGGACTATGTTCCTTGCTTTGAGGGCAGGAACATCTATCGCTCTGAATTCGTCATGGGCAACTGCGAGAATCATTCCGTCGTATTGTACGGTGTTGAAATTTTCGCATGTTGTAAGATCGACTCCGTATTCGTGTCTTACTTCTTCGGCATCTGCGAGGGGGTCACATACCTCGACTGCACATCCGAATTCTTTGAGTTCTGTAATGATGTCTATCACTTTTGAGTTACGAATATCGGGACAATTTTCTTTAAATGTAATACCTAAAACGAGTACCTTGCTCCCCTGTATTTTGTAGCCGCCTTTTATGAGGAGCTTTACGAACTGGGATGCGATGAAGGCGCCCATACCGTCGTTTATTCTTCTGCCCGCGAGGATAATTTCGGGGTGGTAGCCAATATTTACTGCTTTATGGGTGAGATAGTATGGATCTACACCGATACAGTGGCCGCCTACAAGTCCGGGGCGGAAGGGGAGGAAGTTCCACTTTGTTCCGGCAGCTTCCAACACTTCAACAGTATCGATGCCCATTTTGGTAAAGAGCATCGAGAGTTCGTTCACAAATGCGATATTTATGTCGCGTTGTGTGTTTTCAATTACTTTTGCGGCTTCTGCAACCTTTATTGAGGTGGCGAGATGTGTACCGGCAATTATGACGGTTTTATAAAGTTCGTTTACTGCGTGAGCAATTTCAGGTGTGCTGCCGCTAACCACCTTTTTGATAGTGCTTACGCGGTGCTCTTTGTCGCCGGGATTGATTCTTTCAGGGCTGTAGCCTGCGAAGAAATCTTTATTAAATTTTAATCCACTCTGTTTTTCAACCACGGGGATACAATCTTCTTCAGTACATCCGGGGTAAACAGTTGACTCATAGACTACAACAGCACCGGGTTTTATTACACCTCCGACTGTTTCACTCGCCTTTACGAGGGGGGTGAGGTCGGGGATTTTATAATCATCAACCGGTGTGGGAACGGTAACTATGAAGACATCCACATTTCGGAGTTCTTCTTTGTTGTAGGAATAAACCAGATGTTTAGCTTCGGCAAGTTCGTCAGAATCCACTTCGAGGGTTCTGTCCTCACCTTTTTTAAGTTCTTCAACGCGTTTTGTGTTGATATCGAAACCGATTACGGGGTATTGTCTGCCAAACTCGACTGCAAGGGGGAGGCCTACATATCCAAGCCCAATTACACCTATGACGAGTGATCTGTTTTCTATTTTCCGGAGGAGTTCTGTTTTGTAGTCTGACATTTTCAATTAAAATTAAATAATTAGTTTGCCAAGTTATAATATTTCAACATTTTTTCAATACCAATTTCCATGGAAACTTTGGGTTTGAATGTTAAAATATCGTTAATTTGAGAAATTTCACAATAGCTGTGAAGTATATCACCTGATCTGGGGGGGTCATACTTTGGTTTTACTTCCCTTCCAAGCTGCATTGAGATGATTTTTATCAGGTCGTTCAGGGAGGTTTTTTCGCCACTACCTAAATTCAAGGGGGAAGAATGGTTACACGGATTACACGGATTTAACACGGATGACACGGATTGAGAAGAATGGTTACACGGATTTAACACGGATGACACGGATTGTTTTTTAAATTCTTCCTCTGTGATCTCTGTGGGCTCTGTGGTTTTAAACGACTCAATAGCTAGCTCATGGGCATGGACGAGGTCGGAGATATATATAAAATCTCTGGTTTGTTCTCCGTCGCCGAAGATTACGGGGGTGCCGCCGTCTTTTATGATGCTGAGGAATTTGGGGATTACGGCTGAATATTCCGAAAAGGGGTTTTGCCGCGGACCATATACATTAAAAAAACGGAAGATGACGACTGAGAGTCCAAATGCTGTGTTGTAGAACCGGCAGAGTTTTTCGCCGAGAAGTTTGCTTACTCCGTAAGGTGAAAGGGGGTTATCGGGGTTTTCCTCGGTAATGGGGAGGATTTCCGTATCGCCGTATACCGCTGATGAGGAGGCAAATGTTACTCTTTTTACTTTGTGTTGAAGTGCTGCCTCCAGGACATTTTGGGTGCCCATGAAGTTTACTTCGTAAGTTTCAACAGGATTTTTGAACGATGCAGGAACCGATGCCAAAGCAGCGAGGTGAATTACAGCGTCACATCCTGCCATTACTTCGTTTACGATGGAGGCATTACGGATATCACCTTCCACTATTTTAAGATTTCCGGAGATGTGGGAGAGGTTTTCGCGTTTCCCCGTGAGGAAATTGTCGAGTACCACCACTTCCCACCCCTTGTTTGAGAAGTTTTCCGCCATGTGTGAGCCGATGAAGCCCGCTCCGCCTGTTATTAGTAATTTCATAGTTTTTAATGGAACACGGATGATGTGGATTCAGAATAGTTACACGGATTACACGGATGGATCATACAATTTTATATTTAATTCTATTCTTTGCGAACTTTGCGATCTCTGCGGTTTATTCAATATCATTTTCCGGAAAATTTAAGTTTTAGTGTCCTAAAGTTACTACAAAACTGCGAAACTGCAAAGGGTGGAAGTATGACATAAACCACAGTGTAATAAACCACAGAGCACACAGAGAGCACAGAGGGGTTTTCTCGGTGAGCTCTGTGTGCTCTGTGGTTTTAATGGCTATTTCATAAGTATCATTTTTCGGGTTTGGCGATGTTTGCCGGCATCGAGTGTGTATATGTAGAAGCCGGATGCCAGATTATTGCCGTAGAATTTGATGTCATAGTATCTGCCGGCGTCCGCAATTCCTTCAAAAAGGGTTGCAACCAATTCTCCCATTGGATTATAAACTTTGAGTGAGGCTTTTGTATTCTCTTTGAGCACAAATTTTATGGATGTTTCTGGGTTGAAGGGGTTTGGATAGTTTTGTTCGAGTAAATATCCATTCGGGAGATTATCGATCAGCACTACCACTTCGGGACTGTATTCAAATTTGCCATCGTTGTCGATTTGTTTGAGGCGATAGGAATGTTTGCCAGAGCCGGTTGGTTTGTCGGAGAAATTGTAATATTTCGGTGAATTGGAGGTATAGTGTCCCCCAACGAAGCCGATTTTTGTCCAGGAGGTGGAATTATCTTTTCTTTCGATTTCGAATCCGTAGTTGTCGATTTCCGTCGCTGTCTCCCAGTTGAGGTTTACTGTGTTGTTTCTTACAGATGCTGTGAAGGAGGTGAGTTCGACAGGGAGGGGAGCGTTATAGGATTTTAAGACCGTGCCGTTCCCACCACAGAGAAGAGTAGTTGACCCATCAATTAATGCAGCACTCATAAGATTTTTGTCCGTCATCTGCATGGTTCCTGTCCAAGTTAAACCACCATTTGTTGTCTTGAGAGTAAATCCCAGATTACCAACTATTATTCCGTTTTGAGAATCGGAAAAACGAACAGACTGAAGATGGCTGGTTGTACCCGAGGTAACCGGGCTCCAATTTGCACCCGCGTCAGGGGACTTGAATATATTCCCAAAATTTCCTACTGCCCACACATTTACACCATCAATCGAAAATACAGAATTAATTGGTCCCGTGATTGTGTTTGAATTTGTCCATGAAGCACCTTTGTCAGTAGTCTTTAGAATTTTGCCATTATCCCCGGAAGCGAAAGCGGTTGAGGAACCTGAGGTTGTAATTGTATAAATGGTGAATGTCGGGGTATAAACAACATTATTCCATGATGTTCCTGCATTTGTTGTGTATGATGTCTTCCCAGATGTTCCAACAGCGATTCCGTTATTGTCATCGAAGAAGGAAATTTCATAGAAAGTAGTAGAGGCGTATGCATGACTAACATTCCAGGTTCCACCAGCATCAGTTGATTTGTAGATCGATGCCCCCGCGACCAAATATGCAGTTGTTGAATTTGTGAATTTTATATCCTGTATAGTAATTCCACCAGCGACAGTTGCGGAAGTGAAAGAGGTCCCACCGTTAGTTGAGCGAATTACCTGACCGTTATCGCCGGTAGCCAAAATATTAGAACCATTGCAAGTAATAGATCTTAGTGTGCCGGAGGATATGGAGGTTGATGATTTTGTCCAGTTTTCTCCCGAATTTATTGTATTATATTGAATACCGGATGACCCGAGGATAATTCCATTTCCTGAAAGATTTGAGGCAGCGTTTGTGAGAGCGAGTGAACCGGAAGTGGCGATGTTGGACCATGCTTGCCCTGCATCAGAGGAGAATTTAATTTGTTCAATTCCGGTGAAAGCCACGGCATCGGAGGAAGAAAGAAAAATTGCACCGTTGAAATCGAACACATCGTCGGAGGAGTTTGCCCATGTTGCACCTCCATCAGAAGACCAGGCTACACCTCCCCAAGAAGTTGCAATTCCTTTTGAACCGTTAAATGAAACGGAGTTTACTGTTGAGTTAGATTCGATTGTGAAAAGAAGGGAAGGATCCCATGAAGATGATGAAGTCGCTCGAGTAATTTTCCCCAGTGTTGTTCCGATTATAACCTCTGTATCAGACAATGCGTGAATTGCCGAAGCAGTTCCAAATGTCGATCCAAATGTATCAACAAGAAGTGACCAATTAAGCCCGCCATCAGTAGAGCGATAGACCGAAGTTCCCTGTCTGAGAAAGCCTGTTGTGGTTGATACAAAGTGAAGGGAGGCAATCGCCCCCGACACCCCAGATATTGGAACAATATTCCAAGTGATACCTGCGTCTGTGGTTTTAAGTAGAGTAGCGTTATCTCCTGCGATAAAACATGTTGTGGAATTAACAGCAGATATTGTGCCCAGGTTGGCAAACAGATTTGACTGTATATGGCTCCAAGAACTTCCATGATCGGTTGATCGTAGTATCAAACCGTTCGGTCCCACCGCCACAATTGTATTTGTACCGGGGAAATAAGCGGATGCATTTATACCACTCCCCATCGGTTTGGGGTTTAGCCATGTCCAGTTGTCTTGCGAAAATGCAGTTAAGTTAAATAAAAATACTAGTATTGTGCAGTAAGCAGCCTTAAATATGTAGTTTTTCATGTTTTGTCAAGTATTATTGATGGTTATTGATATAGGTCCCACACTATACAAACCATGCTTTCAAAATTATGAAAGTATATTCTAATGACCAAAATTAATTTGCAAAATAGTGAGAAATGATGCGCAGTGTGAGATTCAAATAGAACACATATGAAACTGATTAGACGAAATTTAGCGGATGGGTTTTATAAAATCCCTCTCTTCGCGTTCTCTGCGATCTTTGCGGTTATTATTTGAAGTCTTCTCTGTGTGCTCTGTGTGCTCGGTGGTTTATTCCTGCCTTTGCGGTCTTTGCGTCCTCTGCGGTTTGAACTTTATATCCTTCTAAAAATGATTTTGAAGGCAAATTTGAAACCTTCCCACATCATGGAGATGACGGGGATGAGTAGACGGCGGGGTTCCTGAGCTATGCGATAGAGCCAGGCAAGTCCGAGTTTTTTGATCCATTTGGGGGTTATTTTGGTTTTTCCGGCGATTACATCCACCATTCCGCCGCAGAGGTGGATAATTCTTGCGTTGAGGTGGTGCCTGTGATTATGGGCGAACAGTTCCTTTTTGGGGGTGGAGATTCCGACTAGGAGGATATCGGGGGCATGCCTGTTGATCTTCTCCACTATCGAGTCCTCTTCATCCGGTGTGAAGTAGCCGTTTATTCCCGTGTAAACTGTTTTTACCTGATATTGACTTCGAATGTTTGAAGTGGCGGCGCGGTTTGCATCTTCAGTAGCACCGAGGATCATGACAGAGTAGTTGTTTTTCGCAGCCTTTTTTAATAACTCCAGAGTAAACCAGGAAGTGTAGAGCTCCGATTTCAGCTTCTGACCCATCAATTTCATGAAAAGATAGAGACCCCTGCCATCTATGAGGATGATATCAAAGTCGTTGGTAATTTCGAGGAGTCCGGGTGTCTTCTTCATTAGAAAAGGTGACCCCAATGACTTCCAATGTACAACAATCTGCTTCCCATCCCGGATTGTGGAATCCACTTCGGACCAAAGTTCTTCCCCGGTGAAATCGGAGATGGCGAGGCCGTGGAAGTTGAGTTTAGTCAGCATGTCACGAGGCTTAGGGCTGATGGATGAAGGCTGAATAAACCACAGAGCACACAGAGAGCACAGAGGGGGTCGTTCCCCCACCTTTACAAGGAGGGGGGCAGGGGGGCGGTACCAAGGGAAAGACAGATATTTCGGAGTTCATCCTTCGTCCTTCAGAAATTCAGCCTTCATACCTTCTTCAGTGGTTGCTTTTATCAAAATTTGTAACAAGCCTGAATGAAATTTGTCGATTGTGAATTTTTCCTCAAATGTTTTGCGGTTTTGTTCTCCTAATTTACGGGTTTTATCCGGACTGGTCAAAAGCGAAATCAAATTTTCAGTTGTCGGGAGTGTGCCGGGATCATTTCCGATCATATCCGGAATTGCACCAACGGGATTGGAGAGAATTGCGAGTCCCGCTCTCATGGCTTCAAGAATTACTAACGGCATCGCATCTTTTTTTGTCGGGTAGATGAAGATATCCGATTGATCATACAAGGCGAGAAGGTCATCTCCTTTTACGCTTCCGAGATAATCTACCTTTTCGGTTAGTCCATTATTATCAATAAGTTTTTGAAGGACATCGGCGGTTATATGGTTTTCCTCACCTGCGATTTTACAGGTGAAATCGTGTCCTTGCTGGTGAACCCCGGCAAGCAATTCGATAAGTTCGGGAATCCCCTTATATTCATAAAAATTACTCACAAAGAGTAAATTCGTGAGCATTCCTCCCCCCACCTTTACAAGGAGGGGGGCTGGGGGGGCGGTCACAAGGAGGGGGGATGGGGCGGCGGTCGCAATTCCATTGGGGAGGATATGAATTTTTTTTGGTGTCAGAAAATCAAGATCATGTTCCAGTTTTTCAGAGAGAGTTATTATCTCGCTGTTATTGAAGGAGAATTTGTAGAGTTTTTTATAGAATTTTGATTTAAGTGCGGTCTCTTTTAAACCAGTACCATGCAGGTGAAAAATGGTCATTCTTCTAAAGAATTTCAGGATCAGAATAAACAGGAAGTCTCTTAGAAATGCTGATCCGGTAAGCGATGGGACGAAGTAAACGAGATCGGGTAAGAAAATCACTACTGTAAATATCGTTTTTAAGATACTCTCAAAAAGCTTTTTAAATTTTGAAGCAGTAAGCCCTCCTGTACTTTTCACATCCTTTGCATAGCTTAGACCGATAGCTTTTGTGTTAAACTCCTTGTATAGTCTTTCACTTTCGAGGACAGAGGAACACATTTTGGTTACACCTGTTACAGGTGGTGGAAGTTTCAACAAGAGGAGGAGTTTTTTTTGCTTCATGCGGTGGATCTTTGTTAAATGGGACGCGGATACACGCAGATTTTACGGATTATCACAGAGTTGCTGTGAGTTAAATTTCTAAAGGCAAAAAAATAATCCATATCTCAGACACCAATGCCGGTTAACGATGACAACAGATTTTCAGTGAGTGTTTTGATGTCTGGTGGTGCATCAAACTCAAATTTATGCTTTCCTTCCAGTATCTCAACGGTTTTTTGTGCCCAGAGCTCCACATCAGTTTCAAGTACAAAACCATTCTTGCCCGAGATAATCAAATCATCCGCGGCTCCGGCATTGGGAGATATGACTACAGGCAAGCCGGCGGATAGTGCTTCATTTGCTACAACTCCCCACGGGTCATTTTTTGTCGGGAACAGTAGTAATCCGCTCTTGAAATAGCACGATTGAAGCTCGTTTTGTTCGATATACCCATTAAAAATGTGTTGTATTCCATACTCATGCAGTCTTTTTTCCATGACTTCTCTTTGGGAACCATCTCCCAAAACCAAAACCTTGATCTTTCGTATTTTATTAACCTTTGCAGCAACCTCTACAAAAAATAAAGGAAGTTTTCGAGGGATAATTTGACCGGAAAACACTAAATCAAATTCTTTAGTCACCTCAAAATTTGGCTTAAACGGGAAATGGCAGGCATTCGGAAGAATCGGTAAAACATGAATTATTTGAGCATTTGAGGCATTGGTTGATTCTAGAATGTGAGCTTTGGATTTCAGACCTGGAACAATAAAATGATCTGCATGCCGGTAAAGATATTTTCTAAGATATTGCGAAGGTTTGCTTAGTTGCGAAAAAGGGAGTTGCCACATATCAGTGAAAATGGAAATTTTGATTTTTTCCCGCTTGGCAAAGAAAAAAAGCTTTAATGTATGCATATTCACACCGCCAAGAATCACCACATCGGGACGAAATTTTGACGCGATTTCTATGGCGCGTTCATAATTTCTGATAAAGTGGTGAGAATGTTTAAGATGAGGATGGTGCCATTCATGCCCTTCAACTGAAGAATCAGTATAGATCACGAAAAACTTCTCACCAAGTTGGACTCCGAGTTCATCGTATAAATGTATGCGATATGGAGCCGGAAAATTAGTGACCAGTAAAATTTTCTTCATGGATCGGGAATAATCCGGGTTTGAAGCATGACTGATTTTTGCATTCTCAACGATTTCATCCCCCAAAATTAATATATTGGGGCTCAATAATAAAACTTTTCACTTCACTTACTAAAATTCACTTGCAAAAGCTCAAAGTTCTCTGGTTTACAAACACTCCCTCGCTGTTGACTCCCGAAATCACAGGAGGACAGATATTTGAGGGAAGTTGGATATCTTCTCTGGAGCTGCTGATTCGCGAAAAAACAAGCGAGATAGAGTTGCACATCGCTTTTTTCGGTAATTGCAATAGAATTGAAATGGTAGAACTTGGAAATGTCACTTATTATAAAATCCCTAGACCGGGTAAGATTGAAAGATGGCTAAGGAGATTTCTATTGATTCAGCACACTTCGCGAGATATTAAAAACATTCTTGAAGTTGTTGATACTGTCAAACCCGGACTGATCCATGTATTTGGTACGGAATCAGTTTTTGGGATGATTTCTGACAAGGTGGGAATTCCGGTTTTAATTCAGATTCAGGGCATCGTGAATTCATTCATTCCGGTTTATTTTGGAAATCTTTCATTTTTTCAGGTTGTGGAAAGTGCGGGCATACGGGATTTTCTCTATGCGGGGGTTCTCTTTCGTTATTTGAATGAAAAAAAACGGGCAAAGCGGGAACTTAAAATTCTCAAAAAGCCGAAATATCTCCTTGGCAGAACCGGATTTGACGAATCGTTTTTATTTCAAATAAATCCGGATATTAAATATTTCCACCTCGACGATGTAATCCGCCGGGAGTTTTTTACTGAACGATCGCCAAAACAGAGATCTGCCAGACCTGTTTTCCTGACGGTAATTCACGCCGAATTTTATAAAGGGCTGGACTTGATATTTCAGGTCTGCGACGAATTACAAAGAGCCGGTATCGATTTCGAATGGAGAATCGCAGGGCTTGGCGAATCCGACTCCATGGTCAAGGTAATCAGGAAAGCCACGCGATTTACACTCAGCAATAATAATATTTCCTTTCTCGGAAAAATTGGAGCGGATCATCTGGTTGAGGCGATGACGAACTGCGATATTTACATCCATACCTCATTTATCGAAAATTCTTCAATCGCGATTTGCGAGGCAATGTGCCTTGGGTTACCTGTGATTGCTGCAAATGTTGGGGGTACACCTTCACTAATTGAAAATGGAGTTTCCGGGGTGTTGTTCTCTGCCGGAAACCCGGAAGAACTTATATCTGCAGTCAAAAAAATAATGGAAGACCCTGATTTTGCCGGTTTCCTGGGTGAAAACGCGAGAAAAAGTGCTTTAGTGAGACACAATCCCGAGTCGATTTACCATGAACTTGAAAGAATTTATTCAGAAGTGACGGGCTTCAACTTCTCATCATCGGAATAACATCAGAAACGGAGCGAGTTTCTTCCCTTCAATCACATGATTAAACTTCTCGAGTGCGGCTTTCCTTCCATTTAAACCCATCTCTGTTGCCTCGGATTCATTTTGAAGTAGAAACTCCATTTTAGCTCGAAAATCCTCTTCATCACCCGGGATTGCGAAACAGGCATCCCTCATATCTTTCAGATACAAAACTGCATCACCGACCGAAGTAAGTAAAACCGGATTCCCGGTGAGAAGGTATTCACCAAGTTTTGAGGAAAATCCCCCTTCTGCCTGTTTACTCCAGGGACGCGGAAGCACCAGCAGACGGGCATTCTTCTGATAGAGAGACACTTCGTTCCGGCTTCTCAAACCAAGAAACACCACACTTCCTTCAATCCCAAGTTGTTTCACATGATCGTGGTAAATCGGGTTGTTCTCCCCTATTATTACCAGCAGCAATCCGGGGAACCTGCCGGCAATCTTTGAAAATACGGAAATGAGACCAAGGAGTCCGTCTTTTGAAGAAAACCGGCTTCCCGGGTTGAAATCGAATCCGGTATATAAAATGTAATTATTGTATGTGGTGAAGGAGTTGTCGAGGGAATCGAATCTCCTGGGATCAACTGTCATCGGGAGTAAATAAACCGGTTTTGACACTGAAGTGGCACTTCTTACAAAATCTCTCAGTGCCGTCGAAATCACGATGAATCCGTCAATAAGCTTGAATGCTATTTTTTCTGAGATGAACTTTTCAATCTTTGAGTTTTTACCCGGGAAGAGGATGTAATCAGGGTAGTCATCGAAATTGTAAATGCATTTCAATCCAATGAATTTCACAACCAAAACATATAAAAGGAGTGTGATACCATCGAGGGGTCCCTTAACGATTACAGGACCCAAAGGCGAATCTTCATTTGCTGCTTTAATATAAACAAACAGATTCGCAAGTCCGGCTGTGAAGTTTAGATATCTCCCCGTCAGTGTGGCAGGACGCACCACAGATCTAACCAGATACCTGAATGGAATACCCTGATAGACCCCTTCTTTATTTTGATTTCGGGTGTCGCCTCTCTTTTCTGTCGAACGGGGAATCAAAACTTCAATATCGAAACCTGCTGCCCGAATGGCTTTCGCGTTCTGGAGAGTCATGGCAGTTCCCCCTCCACCCTCGGGAAAAGAGACCGGGAAAATGTACTTTATTTTCACTTTACCCGACAAACCTCCTCACTTCCCGGCTTCCTCGTTTTTGGTAATTGTAATTTTCAAATTGATTCCCAGCATTTTGGCTGTTACTTCCGAGAGGCGGGTGTAGGTCAAGAGTTGCTGATGTGTCAGGTCGTCAAAGGCGAGAGCATCGAGATGTTCCTGAAGTGTATCATAATCTTTCCGGGGAATTACACCCGAAACGGCATTTTCGGGCCCTTTTTCAAGGATGTTTTCTATTGTGGTTTCAATAATCGGACTGAATATTTTAAAATAGTCTTTTTTGTTGCCTCCTGCCAGCTCGAACATCGTCATGGAGTCTGCGACAATTGCCGGAAAGAAATTAGAAGCAAAAACAGCAGCAAGGTGGTAATAAACTTTTAATTCAGCTTTTATGAAGAAGGGCTTCAGTTCGAGTTTTTTTGCAATCTGCTTCATGAATTTTTCTGCCTTATCCGTGGATGCTTCGATGCAAACAGGCAGATCCCACAGAGAAACCCGGCTTCTTGAAGGAAAACTCTGCGGAATGTGGAATGACCCCGTCATCGCTCCTTTCTTCTTTAATGAAGAGAGTTCCCGGGAGGTTTTCGAACCCGAAAGGTGCATAAAGAGACACTTCTTAAAATCCAGAGGAAGTGCAGCGAGTGTATCAGCCACCTCTCTTATGGCAGAATCAGGAACAGCAATTACACACACCTGAAATCTCGAGGCATGTTTTGCTATTTCCTTTATATCGGTGGAGACTTTATCCACCATAAACTCTTCTGCAAATTTCAGAAGCGGTTCTTCCGATCTGTTGGAGGCAAAACGGATAAAATGCCCCACATCAACCAGTGCATCAGCCAAAGACCATGCAGCTCTTCCCGTTCCTAAAAATGCGACATCAAACTCCAATAATCACCTCAAACTGTTTTCTAATCATCAATTGTAAAATGCTGCCGAAAGGTAGCCGACTACTGAAGTATTGTCTCCCGAAACATCACCCGAATCGGAACGGTGCAGCAGAAGGGAATGTTTTACCCCGGCTCTTTTTGTTGCTTTCATGAGTGCGACAACAAGACCGCCACCGCATGCATGTGTTATCTGCCTCTCGAGGTCTTCTTCCAAGGCTTCAGGGTTGTATTCAACAATCCGGTCTGCAATCACAGAGTCCAGTTTATTTGCAACCGGTTTGGTATAAAAATGTGAAAGATCGCTCGAAGCAACCACGAGGGTATCATCATCCATCACTTCGAGAAGGGCTTTCGAGAGTTCGTTGATATTTGCGTGTGACTGATCTCCCATGACCACCGGAACAAACTCAAAATCGTTCCCATAAATTTGCTGCAAAAAAGGGAGATGCACTTCAACTCCATGCTCATCTCTGTGACCGGCTTTGCTTCTCATTATTCTGGGGGAAGTGGCTGCCATTTTTTGTGCAATATTCTGATCAACGCTTATCCTGCCCAATGGAGTTTCGTAAGCGTCGCCATCATAGATTGAAATACCGCCGAAATATTCCCTGTGACTGGGAGAAAGAATAATCACCCTTGAATACTTCTTGTCGGCAATGTTTTTGTAGGCATAAGCGGCTGTCAGACCTGAATACATATAACCGGCATGAGGAGCAATGATTCCCGGTATAAACTCCTCTTTCACGGGAGAATCCGGTACCCCGCTGAACAAACGGGTCATTTGTCTTTCAAGTTTTTCAGGTGTTGCCGGATAAAACATCCCTGCTACTGCGGGTTTTCTTATTTCAGCCATAAATTTCCTCCTCTGAGAAGACTTCCGCTGTAAAAGCCTGCATTTTAAGTTGTTTTTGAGTCCAGAGCCGTGGTGGAAGTCCTGCTTTTTTGCAAAGTTCGGTAAGAAACTCATCTTTATCCATATTGTGCTCGAGGGGTACCTGTGGCAGAAAAAGGGCACTTCTGAATCCTTCACGAATGATAATACCATGGGTACCGAGAACAATACTGTCATAATCCGGCATGTCAAACGGAGGAGAAAGCACCGATATCTCAATCGCAATGTGCCTCCATTCATGTGCGGTAACGGGAGGGAATCTCGGGTCTTCCCTTGCTGCCAGAAGTGCGGCTTCCTTGATGGTTTTATGCAAAGGTTCCACTCCTTTAATAAAACCGATACATCCCCGCAAGTCACCATGTTTATGAAGTGTAACAAAGCATCCGCTCATGGTGTCAAAAACACCCTCAGCGGGAAGTTGAATTGTCTCTTTGGTGAGACCGAGCGAGTGTTCTATGGCATTTCTTGCCGCCCTAAGCAGCAGTTTTTTTTCTTCAAGTGTCATGTTTTTATCTCCCGAATCTCGATACTCTTTTTGTTTATAATCAAAAAGAGGAGATTCTTGTAAATAAAGCAACTTTCAGCTATGAGATTCTCCGTTCTGCTGTTGAGAATCTCTTTTTTGATCACTTTCTTTTTTTCACTGTCAATAACAAGCAACTCATTCAGGAAGCCCTTCTCCCGGCTGCCACGATGGGTGTTCAGAAAGATGAGGGAGTCCTTCTCAAATATCTCTGCGACTTCAACAATGGTTCCTTCGTGCATCAGTTTCTCAATGTATCCGCCATCGTTATATTTGGAGAGGTTGAAGTTTTCAGGGTAAATAAACTGATCAAAAGATTCCTTTTCAGCGGCTTCGGCAATCATCTGATTAATCGGGGTGCTGTCCTCACCAAGCTCATCAATAATCTGCCCGGTGTCACTATCCAGCAGGAAATACTCCTGTGACTCAAATTTCTGTTTGAAGGCAAAAACGCCCTGTTCATTTTTCAGTAAATAAGCGAGATCAGGTTCCTGCCACAAATACGATTGTTTTTCGATGTCGTAACAGAAAATCCCTTTATGAAAAGGCAGTCCCTGCGATCTGTAACTGTGAAAAAGTATTCGTTTGTTTTGAAAAGTTTCCACACCGCTCCAGAATTTTTCCGGTGTGGAGAACCTGTGTAGCAAAGTCCTTCCGGTGGATAGTTCAAAGACATGGTAGAAAGCCTCCCGGTTGTCGACATCCCTCTCTTCAACGAGGAGGAAATGAGGTTCCGAAAGCATCAGTCTCCAGACCTTTTTTTCGAAATCGAATTTTTGCCTTAGTTTGAGTTGTTTACTAACCCACATAGTCAAATTTCGCTGTGAAGTGTCTCAACATCGGAGCCTGTTCCGTGATTTTCATCCCGCGAAGTTCCGATCTTCTCTTGTACACATCAATTATTACCTCAATCATGTAGTCGAAATGACTTTGGGTGTAAACTCTTCTGGGAATTGCCATCCTTACAAGTTCCATTGCGGGTGAAATGTGCGTCCCGTCGGGAAGTTCTCTGCCAAACATTACACTTCCAATCTCACATGCTCTGATTCCTCCTTCGAGATACAGTTCGCAGACAATGGATTGTCCCGGAAACTGATGTTGCGGAATGTGTGGTGCAAATCTGATGGCGTCGAGGTAAATTGCGTGTCCTCCCGGTGGTTCGAGTATCGGCACATCATTTTTAACGAGCTTTTCTCCGAGATATTCCACACATCTTATTCTGTACTCGAGGTAATGCTCATCAAGAATTTCAACAAGTCCCTGCGCGATTGCTTCAAGGTCTCTGCCTGCGAGTCCTCCGTAGGTTGTGAATCCTTCGGTAACTATGAGGAGGTTTCTGCACGACATCGCCAGACCGTCATCATTCATTGCGAGGAATCCCCCAATGTTTGCAAATGCGTCTTTTTTCGCACTCATAGTGCAGCCATCGGCATAAGAAAACATCTCCTGTGCAATCTCAAGGGGTGTTTTATTTTCGTAACCTTTTTCACGCTTCTTTATGAAATATGCATTTTCTGCAAACCGGCATGCATCCAGGAAGAAGGGGATGCCGTATTTAGTACAAATAGCCTTTGTCTCTTTGATGTTCTGCATCGAGACAGGCTGACCACCGCCCGAATTGTTGGTTACAGTCATCAATACGAGTGGAATGTTCTCGGCACCTGTTTTTTTGATAAAAGCCTCCAGTGCAACAATATCCATGTTCCCTTTAAAATCGGCTTTCATCTCGGGATGTTTCCCGATTTCCGTCATGAAATCGACAGCCTCGGCACCCGAATATTCAACATTTGCACGGGTAGTGTCAAAATGTGTATTGCTGCAGAAATATTTCCCCTTCCCTCCAAGCACAGTGAAAAGTATCTTTTCAGATGCCCTTCCCTGATGTGTCGGGATCACATTTTTCAGACCGGTAATCTTTTTTACGGCTGCGTCAAACTTGTAAAAACTTTTTGATCCGGCGTATGATTCGTCACCAAGCATTACACCTGCCCATTGTTCCGAACTCATTGCGGAAGTGCCGCTGTCCGTAAGCAGGTCAATCAACACATCATCTGCATGAATTGAAAAGGGGTTATATCCGGCATTTTTCAGGATTTGAGTCCGTTCTTCCTTTGTTGTAAATCTGATCGGCTCAACTGCTTTTATTTTAAATGGTTCTATTATTGTTCTCATTTGCATTTTCTTCTTAAGATGTAAAAATATGTGATCAAAAATGATGAAAATTTCTGAAATCTCAATGCAAAAAAAATTTTGAATTTTGAGGGCTGATGGTTGAAGGCTGAAGATTGAAAGGTGAGGGCTGAGGGTTGAAGGCTGAAAAGTACAATAAATGTTGTCAGATTAAATTTCAAGTGCTAAATTGGCAATGCTAAATATTGACAAATTTCCTCAGGAGTTTTGGGATGCCGGAGAGCGTTGAAGAATTACGGGATTTAAAAGACCGGTTAAAAAACGGTGGACGAACTTCTCAGTCTTAGAAACAGACTGGCAGAATATGATTCGGAATTTATTTCAAAATTTGATGAACTCGAGCTGGACATAAACAGGCTCTCCTATTTACGAGGCGAAGAGAAAGAGCCTCTAAAGAAAAAACTCCTTTTTGACATAGATCAGTTCAATTTAAGAATTGCCGGCGTTGTCGAGGGTCTCGATGCATTTCTAACGCGACATGAATCGGAATTCGGAGGTGTCGCCGCAATTTTGACCGAGTCAAAACTAATCTGTCCCGCTGATCTTGGATATACCTTCAAAACCCTGGAATCCGTTTACAGGGAACATCTCGATATTTTCGCCGGGATGAAGGCAATCTACGAAAGATACATCCGTACACTTCAGGAAAAAAAGACCGTGGTAAAGGGGAAATAACCCTCTACGGCAGGCAGATCATCTTCCCGGTCAGTGTCAGGTTGTTCCAGCTTAATTTGTAGATGTAATTCCCCGCAGGTAAATTTTGCGGATTAAATTTCACAGTGTGTTTTCCCGCTTCAAAAGATTTATCGAGAAGTGTCGTCACTTCCCTTCCGAGAATATCGTAAATTGTCAGAACCACATTCCCTGCTGACGGTATTTCGAATTCAATATTCGTTTGAGCATCGTTGCTCCCTGAGGAAAAGGGATTGGGGTAATTTTGATTGAGGGAGAATCCTGCGGGCACGCTGGCGGATATCTCAACCACATTCGAAAACTCTATTGTACCGTCGTTGTCGTTTTGTCTCAATCTGTAATACAAATTTCCATTGTGTCTTGTCCGGTCCGTAAACTCATAATATTTTGGTGAACTGCTCGTATTGTGCCCTTCAACAAAACCAAGGTTGTGCCACTCCTTATTATTCTCCGACCTCTGCACATCGAAACCGAGATTATTAGTTTCCGTGGAGGTCTGCCATTCCAATTTTACTCCGTCATTCGATCTTTTGCCTGTAAACGATACAAGTTCAACAGGTAATGGAGTGTCAAAAAGGAAACTTGCAATTACCGGAATATGATCAGAGGCATAATGAATACCGTCAGCAACGATCTGACCCACTGCGGTATTTGGCGGACTGTTTAATGAGTCATTATAATGGTTTCCGTCATTTCCGTATGCGATATATGAACCCGGTACAAAACTGACGCCCCCAAAATCTTTTGCGTTTTGACTCATTAATATAAGGTCAAATCTGTCGTCCATCCCTCCGGTCGCACCTCCTCCAAAAGACCTTGTTCTTGGCGATTGTGTATGATATCTTGAAAACGCAGCACTGTTCCATGTACCCGACATCGAGTCCTTCAAATAATCGATAAAATAACCGCTCGTCGCAGTATTTAGTAATTTAATATAGGCAGGTTCAGTTGAGCCATAAAAATTAAAATCTCCCAGTACAATAAAATTTGCTCCCGCATGAAGTTTGTCAGTCACTTTTCGGAGACTGTCCACCTCTCTCGCCCGTTGTTCCCTGTCTGCTGTTGTATTGCTTGCTTTCAAATGCACTGCATAAATAATCAGTGTATCAAGTGTGGAAGTAGTGGTCACAACAAATTGACTGATATCTCTCAGTTCAGTTGCAATCGGGGTATTGGAAATAAAGTTAAATTTCGAGGATTTGAAAAATATTGCATGATCCGAATCAGGACCATCGATAAATGCACCTGCCTGATATTCGGTTGAAACTTTTTTTATCACCGAATCGCGGAAAGTGTTAAAATCAGTTGTGGAACCCAGTTCCCCCGCGACAAAAATGTCGGGATCTGCGGCTGCAATTACAGTTCTGAAGTAGGGGTTTCTTATCGTTCCTGTTGAACCCGGGTAATTGAGAGTGTTCCATGTCATAATTTTTGCTGTTAACTGTGGGAATGCGGTAGCCGTCAGGCAAAAAACCAGAAGAAGTAAAAGGTGCTTCAGAAAAACTCCGTGGAAAAGATCGAAAAAAAGTTCGTAAACTTACTAATTTTCTACGAATAAAAGAGAGCCATACCCCCTTCTGAAGTTTCCTTGTATATCGAGGGGATATCATGTCCCGTCTGCTTCATGGTCTTAACAATTTTGTCGAACGAAACGAGGTGCTGCCCGTCGGAAAGAAGTGAAAAAGTCGCAGTGTTAAACGCCCTTTCTGCAGCGAAGGCATTTCGTTCAATGCATGGCACCTGAACAAGCCCCATTATCGGGTCGCAGGTAAGCCCGAGGTGGTGCTCAATCCCCATTTCTGCTGCATACTCTATCTGAAGCGGTGTCCCGCCAAGAAGCTGGGTGGCAGCCGCACTCGCCATCGCACATGCGGTTCCAACCTCCCCCTGGCAACCAACTTTTGCTCCCGAAATGGATGCATTGTGCTTTACAAGATTGCCCACAAGTCCTGCAGTAGCAAGTGCCCTGAGTATTTTCTGATCCGAAAACTCAAAACTGTCTTTCAGTCTCTTAAGAACTGCCGGCATCGTTCCGCATGACCCGCAGGTGGGAGCCGTAACTATTTCTCCACCGGCAGCATTTTCCTCACCCACAGCAAGCGCATAAGAGAAAATGAGGGTTTTCTCCTTAAGAGTTCCCGAATAATTTTTTGCCTTTACGAAATACGAGGAGGCCTTTCTTCTCAAATTAAGAGGACCCGGTAAAACTCCTTCGGCTTCAAGACCGTTTTTGATAGCCACCTGCATCACTTCCCAGACATTTGCCAGGTGGTCATAGATATCATGTCCTTCCACTTCCTCAACATATTCCCAGAATGACCGTCCGGTCTGCTTCGTCCACTTCAGAATTTCGTTCATCGTGTTGTGTGGATAAATCGAATCTTCCTTGGGGTCATGATCATCATCAATGATTTTGCCACCGCCGACCGAATAGACCCGCCAGGAATCGATAATTTTACCATCAGAATCAAATGCCTCAAGAGTCAATGCATTCGGATGTTTCGCAAGAATATCTTCCGGTTTCCACAGAATTTCGGTCTTTTCGGGAGATAACACCTCCATAATCGCCTTATCAGTCAGGTGTCCTCTTCCCGTGGCTGCAAGAGAGCCGTGAAGCGCTACCCTGAAACGGAAAGCCTCCACATTTTTCTCTCTGAAAATCTCTGCAGCTTTTCTCGGACCCATCGTGTGGCTGCTCGAGGGACCAAATCCAATCCGGTAAATTTCTTTTATCGATTCCATATTTCACATTTTAATTATTGGGAAGTGTAATTTAAGGGTTGGAGCGTTCTCCTGAAAGGGGAATTCACCATACATAACCAATACTTGCATATATATCAATAAGGTTAACACAACTGTGCAATCCGTGATGAATCTGTGCAATCCGTGGAACATTTACTTGTAAATTCCCGCAATCGATAATCCAAATCAACCATTAATCAAAAAATATCAAACCTCCATCTATCTACAATTTTAAAATTGCAGGAATTTCTGCAAATTCGCATTCATAATTATTCATCTTTATGATTTTACTGGAAAGCGACCAATCTATGCAAACGATTTTAGGCGGTGGTGGTGCAATTGGAATTCCACTGGCAAAGGAACTGACGAAATACACAGATAAAATTAAAATTGTAAGCAGAAATGCTAAAAAAGTCAATTCTACTGATATTACCTTTAATGCTGACATCACAAAAAAAGAGGAAATATTTCAGGCGATCAAGGGATCGGAGATTGTTTATCTCACCGCCGGACTGAAGTACACAACCAAAACCTGGCAGGAACACTGGCCCGCCATTATGGAGAATGTTATCGAAGGTTGTAAAAGAGAAAGTGCAAAACTCGTCTTTTTTGACAATGTTTATATGTACGGCAGGGTAGAAGGAGAGATGACTGAAGAAACGCCTTTTCATCCTTGCAGTAAAAAAGGAGAAATCAGGGCGAAACTCGATCTGCGTTTCATGGATGAGTACAAAAAGGGAGATTTGCAAGGGGTGATTGTGCGAGGTGCCGATTTCTATGGACCGGGTGTAGGGAGTTCGATGTTTAATCTGCTTGTCATCGACAATTTGATTAAAGGAAAAAAGGCAAACTGGATGAATAATCCAAAGGCTTTTCACACTTTTACCTACACTCCTGATGCAGCTTACGCCACAGCACTTATCGGGAATACTCCCTCGACTTACAATCAGGTTTGGCACGCTCCTTCTGAGAAAAAACCAATTACGGGAGAGGAAATGATCAGGATTGCCGGCGAGTATATGGGTATTAAACCAAAAATCCAGGTCTTTAGCAACGGGATGCTGTTTATGGCGGGGCTTTTCAATCCAACTATTATGTCGATGATCGAGATGAGCTACCAGTTCAAATACGACTACATTTTCAACAGCGACAAATTCAAAAAAGCTTTTAACTTTACACCGACTTCTTACAAAGCCGGTATAAAAGCCTGCGTAGAAGCAGCAAAGAAGTAAATATTATTGAGCCGGCAGTTGTTGATTGAACGCCTGCCGGTTTCATCTTAAAGTCATATAAACCTCCTCTTCGGGAGAATATCTAAACCAGTTTATCCTCCTTAAATGCAATCCCCCACTGACGCAAAGAAGTAATTAAGGGAATTGTAGTCAATCCCTTCTCAGTGATCGAATACTCCACTTTCGGTGGAATCACCTGATAAACCTTTCTGTTTACAAGTCCATCCGCTTCCAGTTCCCGCAGTTGCTGAGCAAGCATTTTGTGTGTAATGCCGGGAATAAAATTTTTTAGTTCGCCGTATCTCCAAACCTTGTCTTTTAATCTCCAGAGTATCGGCATCTTCCATTTTCCACCAATTACATCGAGAGCAAGCTCCACCGGATTATTATATTTTTTCTCTCTAAACTCGAAAACGGGCATTTTCCGCATTTCTTTCTATTTAGTTAGTATATTACTTTATTGTACATACTTGATTTTAGATATTATATAGTACTAATTTAACATATTAGCTTGAAAAAATTATACAAAAAGGAGAAAAAATTTATGAGCGCTAACCTCAATGTAAAGGATTCCAACAGCCCGAAAAGAGTTGCACTTATTGCTGCCAATTCCTCTGTCAGTTCCCAAACCGGCTGGCAAATCGGTTTCTGGTGGGCAGAACTTACCCACCCTTACCACGCCTTTACCGAAAAGGGCTACAAAGTCGATATCTATTCACCCGAAGGTGGTGAGCTGATGGCAGACAGTTTTAGTGATCCCGAAGATGCGAGCGGTTACTCGGCGCATGACATCCTGAGCCTTGGCTTTAAGAAGTCACCTCCACATTCAGCATTGTTGAAGGACACTCCGTCAATAGATAAGCTCAATGTAAGCGATTATGATGCAGTTTTCCTTACAGGGGGACAGTCACCGATGTACACATTCATAAATAATGAAAAACTCCACAAACTGGTAGTCGATTTCCATGAGGCGGGTAGAGTTGTCGGCATTGTCTGCCATGCCACTTGTGTACTCCTCAAAGCCAAAACCTCTGACGGTAAACTTCTAGTCGAGGGAAAAACCTGGACGGGCTTTGCAAATGCTGAAGAGCAGTTTGCTGACAGCTATGTGGGAATGAAAATTCAGCCGTTCTGGATAGAGGAAGAAGCTAAAAAGATTGAGAACACAAACTTCATTACAGGCGGGTTATTCAAACCTTTTGCGGTCAGGGACGGCAGACTTGTCACCGGACAACAGCAATATTCGGGAGCCGAAGCAGCAAGACTTGTAATTGAAGCTCTCGGTGTTTAACGAATCCACATAAGCTTAAATTATGGTTAACCATTAATTTCTTAACGAAAAACAATCGAGGATTAAAATGAAAATAGCAATTATTGGAGCAGGAAATGTCGGCGGCGCACTTGGTCTCAACTTTGCAAAGAAGGGGCACAAAGTCATTCTTGGAACACGGGATGTGAACTCGGAAGACATCAAAAGTCTTACAGCCTCCAATTCCGATATTTCGGCATCTTCAGTTGCGGATGCAATCGCGAGTGCAGAAGTGGTGCTGTTCGCAACACCTCCACAGGTCGCTGTCGATATTGCGGGTCAAAACCCCTCACTGAAAGAGAAGATCGTGATCGATGCAACCAATTCGGTATTTATGAAACCGGCACCTTATAAAAATGCATTTGAAGGCATCAAAGCGGTAACAGGTTGCGAAGATGTTGTAAAATGCTTCAACAGCACAGGATTTGAAAACATGAAAGACCCCGTCTATAACGGCGTTGGAATCGACATGTTCTGTGCAGGAACAAGCACAAAGGCGAAGGATGTGGCTTCAACTCTTGCAAAAGAAATCGGATTTGCGGAATGCTATGACTTCGGAGGTGATGACAAAGTTGAGCTCTTGGAGCAATTCGCTTTCAGTTGGATAAACCTTGCGATCATTCAACAGCACGGAAGAGGCATGGCATTTAAGCTGATTAAGAGGTAGTCTGCCTTTTCTTTCTTAACAGGACGCCGGGGAAGACTTCTTTGTCAAGTTTGATGAAGATATCTCCGGCTCCACCGTGTGCCACTTCGACAATCTCATCGAGAGGATTTTTCATCAGTCCGACAGTCTGGATAAAATCCATGCCAAAATCGGGAAAGAAAACCTCGAGTTCCTCACCCTTTTCAAATCTGTTTCTCACTTCAACCCGTGCCAGTCCGTCAGGCATCACTTCCCTGACAACCCCTGCAAATTCGTGAGTCTGCAACTGGACATTTTTCTCATACCACTGGGCTTTTTCCTTCGGATTTGATACGAGAAATCCCGGAATAAAACCTCTGTTTGCTGTTTTTGCAAGCTCGGATACATAATCGAATGTCGGCTTTATTCCCTGTTCCATCTCGTCAATCGCTTTGCGGTAGGTTCTGGCAACGGATGCTACATAGTAAATCGATTTTGATCTCCCCTCGACCTTGAAGCTCGAAACACCGGCATCCTTCAGTTCCTGAAGATATTCTGCGGCACAGAGATCCCTCGAATTCATTATGTAGGTGCCATATTCGTCCTCATCAGCCTCCAGAAACTCTCCCGGTCTCTGCTGCTCTTCAAGGTAGAAATTCCCTTCGAGGGGTTTATAAACAGGATCATACACACCGTCCATCGTAAGTTCATCCTCTGATGCCACCACTTCATATTCCGGATTGTGCTCCTGCTCGTGTCCCTTATACACTTTGTACTGCCAGCGGCAACTGTGGGCGCATGTCCCCTGATTTGCATCACGGTAAGACATGTAGTTTGAAAGGAGACACCTCCCCGAATAAGCCATGCAGATGGAACCATGAACAAAAAATTCCAGCTCCACATCAGGTACTTTTTCATGAATTGTCTTCACTTCCCGGAGAGAAAGCTCTCTGGAAAGGATGATTCTCGATATCCCTTGCTCCCTCCAGAACTTTGCGGATGCCCAGTTGATATTGTTCGCCTGAGTCGAAAGGTGTATCGGGATATCGGGACATATTTCTTTTGCAAAATAAATAACTCCCGGATCCGCCATAATAAAAGCGTCAGGTTTCAGTTCAGCCATTGCGGTAATTGCACGACGCATCGGTTCAAGTTTGCTGTTGTGAGGGAAAATATTCACCGTCAGATAAATCTTTTTCCCAAGGGAGTGTGTGTAGTCAATCGCTTCTTTTACGCCGTCAATCTTAAAATCATTTTCCCGTGCCCTCAGCGAAAATGCAGGAACCCCCGCATAAACAGCGTCAGCCCCGTATTGAAATGCAAATTTAAGTTTTTCAAAGTCTCCTGCAGGGAGGAGAAGTTCAGGTTTTGTCATGATTTGTTTATAGTCTTAATCGTAAAATTGTATTTCGAGTCTGTTTGTCATTTCCTCACAAAAAGATCGAACAACGGTTTATTCACATAATATAAGTTTCTGCCGAGTTTGTTTTTTTTCAGAAGACCTTTTTCAGTCAACTCGTTTAAGTATTTTGTGACAGTTAATCTTGACACCCCAAGATCATTCATTCCAATATCAATATTAATGTAGGGATGCCTGAATAACAGGTAGAGCAGATCCTGGCTGTAAATTTTGGGCAACTCGTTCCAGATTTTGAATTTAAATTCGTTCATTAGCTCTTTTATTTCCATAATAAGGGCAATGCCGTCTTCCGCTGTATATTGAACAGCCTTAAGGATAAATATAATCCAATTTTCCCAATTGTTTCTTGTACGCACCTCATTGAGCAACCTGTAATAATCTGATTTCTTTTCCATAAAGTAGTTACTCAGGCATATTACGGGCATATCCAGAAGGTTATTCATCACGAGATATAAAACATTTATGATCCTCCCTGTCCTCCAATTATCGTCGTAAAAAGGCTGGATTGCCTCGAATTGATAATGAATCACTGCCATTTTGATAAGGGGATCGACATTCTGGAAATCCTGGTCATTAATGTATTTTTCGAGATTGCGGAGTGCATTCAGGATCACATTCGGATCGTCAGGGGGTGTATAGGCCGTCTCACCAGTCCTGATATTTTTCAGGACAGTTCCCGGAACCTTTCGGACTTCCGCATCATTATCTTCCAGGATCTGCTTTATCGACAATATTTTACTGATTGAGAGTTTTTTATCTTTTTTTATAAGATTATATCCATAAATCAGAGCTTTTGAATACCTGAGCACCTGGTTTGAGGCTGGACTTTCGACCTGGTCTGAAAAAAGATCGTACTTATACAATTCATCATATACCGTAAAAATATTTTCAATCGCAGAACTGCTTTTTGCCTCCCGGAGGGCGAGAGTATTGAGTAAGACTGAATTGTTGGCGATTGTCCGGGAATTTATTTTAAGCTCTGCAAGATACCGGTGGGAAATATCAAGTTGCTCCAGAACCTTTTCTGTCTCGAGTTCAAAATCCGGAGGTAAAAGAGGAATTGAATTAAATGGCTTTGTTGGATCAAAAAACATATTTATATTTTATCTGAGAATATTTCGATGACCATGGTTCATTCAAATAATGGTTTAATGATATGTTCAGATTTTCCGGTTTTTTATGCATGACTGATGCAATATGTATAATTTTTTCAATTCTCTATACATATCGGCTGTGATATGTATAGATTTTTCGATTTTCTATACATGTCACAGACCACTCCGTTGAAAGGATGGAGAATGATTCGTGCAATTGTGTGCCGGTTCTACCCACATGCCGCCGCAAGGGCTCTGGTTAAGGTTGTCGCCAAATTCTACCCGCATATCGCCACAAGGGCTTTGGACAACTTATAAATCATAACTCAAAACTAATAACTGTTACTCTTGTCTGTGTACTGTATAGGGCGAAAACGCAGGCAAACAGACAGCAATATATTCGGCATCCTCATCGTTCGGGGTGCTGTACCTAACCCACTCCCCTTTGGGGGTGTGGATTGCCTGACCGGCAGAGACATCAATAAATCCCGTTTCGCTCTCCACGCGGAGGACGCCTTTCAATACTACAGTATATTCATCAAATTCAGGGATCTGAGCCGGCTCCGTCCATCCTGCAGGTGATTGCATTCTCGCGATACTCACGACATCGGTACCCGAGTTAACTCTTCCGACATATTCCTCGATTATTTTGGGCTTGTTTCCTGCTGCCTGAACAATTGCAGGCTTTTCGATTAATTTATGCATGCTTGCGGAATTTCCTTTGTTCTAAAAGGTTAATTATTTAGTATTCTTTCAATTAAAAGTTCCTGGATATTCCTTCTACCATCAAGAACCGCATGAATGTAAACTGTATTTTCAACTGTCTCATAAATGATTCTAAAATGTTTGAAGTGGATTTCCAAATAGCCACCAGCACTCAGAAATTGCAACTCATGAAGGAGATGGCCTCTTGACGGGAAAGATTGCAAAGTTTCACATGCCAATTTTATTTCAGTTAACAATTTTTTTGCTGCCGCTTTACAATCATTGTAATAAACATATTTGTAAATACTTCGAAGGTCGTTTTGGGCTGCTTCAACGAACTTAACAGTATAAGACACTTTATTCCAACTCATCTAACTCTTTATACAGTTCATCAAAAACTTCGGTCATTTCCTTTGCGCCAGATTGACCATTGCTTGACATCGAAAGCAGTTTTAACATTGCCAGGGTATCTTGCATCTGTTCGTACACTTTAATATCCTGAACAACGACTTTTGCCTCCCCGTTTTGGGTAATTACAAAAGTCTTGCCGTTCTTGTATATATCTTCTACCAATGCCGCTGCATTTGCTTTTAGATAACTGATTGATTTAACTGAATCGCTAAGTTTCATAATAACAGTCCTTTTAAAGACCAAATATAGTCATCACATAATAACTTTCCAAACACCAAAAATAATACCTGATACCTGATACCTCCCTAATCCTCACTTTTGGTCTTAAATCCTTTTACCATCCAGTTTTTGGCGAGGATCAAGCCGATTGGACTGATAATGGCGATAAATCCATAAAGCAGCCACATCATTTCTGTGTTCATTTTTTCCGGTGGAACCCCTTCAGGAGCATAATTCATAAGGAACCATCCTGAATAAAGGGAGGTGACGACTTTCGTCAGGAACCATGGGAACTGCCCGATACCCATATATATTCCCGTCATCCCTTTGGGGGCAATTTCAGCCACCCACTGCAGAAATCTCGGTTGCCACATCGCTTCACCAATGGTCATGATTATCAGATAACCGAAAAGTGTGTAGATATTGGGACCTAAAGCCAGGATAAAAGTCGGCGAAGCCATCACAAATGTTCCCCAAATCATCATTTTATATGCATTTTTCTGGGCGGTCAGAGCTGCCACGGCAGGAGTAAGAATAAAAATAAGTATGGGATTGAAATTTGTGAAAAACTCAAAATTCTAGCTTACCACACCGGTGAAAGCCCGGTAGCAATAAGTCGGCAGCGTCAACCAGTTATGAGCAAAAAGTGTCTGAACGGGAATCAGAATAAAAATGAAGAAGAGGAATCTCATATCCTTAAGGGGGAAATTCTTCATGTAATATTTCATTTTTTCAGCAAAAGGCATTTCATTTTCGGCTTTCACTTCCGCCTTCTTCTCATCACTGAGATTCGCCTCTGCCATTTTTACCGTCTTTTTGGTAAGAATGAAAAGCACGGAAATAATCCCGACGACAGTAAGCACAACATAAACCCAGAACACTCCTGTGATTCCAAAGCTCTTTCTGACAGGTGGGGAGATTAAACCGGGAAGGAATCCTCCGAGATTCATCAAAGCATAGAGCATTGCATACCCCATCGCAGAGGTTTTCTCATCTGTAAATCGCTTCACTCCCGCATAACACGCAGGCTGGTAGATTCCGTAACCTATGATGATGCCAAGGATACCAAGCATCGCTGTGATGTGTGCCGAACCCCAAAGTCCGGTCCCCGGGAAAAGTGTCGGACTGACTGCAAGCAATACCCTGCCAACCAGCATAGCCATCAGTGAAATGAGCAATGACATCCTCACACCGATTATATCGACCGCGGCACCGAGAAACAGCATACTCAGGGTGATACCCGCTGTAAGAACACCCACCATCTGCCCCGATTCAATGTCATTGAGTTTTATATTCTCGGTAAAAAAGATAGTGAGGAGCCCAACAACACCAAAATAAGTGAGTCCCTCGAGAAGATAGGAGATATTAATCCCCCAAAGTGCCCTTGGTGAATGCACCAGATCTTTGAAGGGCTGAGTTACTTCAATAATCGTCTGTTTTACGATTCCCGGTTTTACTGATTCGTTCTTCGACATTTGATATCCAATAAAATGAAAAGTTCGCTGTCCAAATATCCTAATAAAATTTGTTAATGTGGTCTGCCGCAATAAAATTTAAACTCTCCCTTTTACAGAGAACGATTTATTTTGTTAATAGGCAGGTTATTCCTTATTTTACCGTTCTAAAAGCAGGATTATTATTTATAATGTAAAATTGATATACAACCATGGAAAAGAATAATTCATCAATTGAAATACTGATAGTTGAAGATAATCCCAACGACGCGACTCTAATGATGAGGGCACTGAAAAAGAATCATCTCGCAAATAATATCAAGATTTGCGAAGACGGCGAAGATGCCTTAAACTACCTTTTCAATAAAGAGAAATATGAAGGAACCGTTGATCACACTGAGTTAAGGGTTGTGTTTCTTGACCTCAAATTACCAAAAATAAACGGTCTTGAAGTACTGAAAGAGATACGGAGTAATGAGATTACGCGCAAATTGCCGGTTGTGATATTAACCTCTTCGAAGGAAGATCCTGATATAAAATCAGCTTACGATCTGGGAGCGAACAGTTATGTGGTCAAGCCGGTGCAGTTTGAGGATTTCGTAAAAGCAGTTTCCCAACTGGGTATGTACTGGCTAATTCTTAATGAAGCATCCAAATAACAAAATTTCCCCGGAATCTCTATGGAACAAGAATATAAAATCCTTATAGTTGAAGACTTTCTCCCCGATTGCGAACTTACCAAAAGAGAAGTAAAAAAAGTCCTTCCCAACGCAATATTTCGAAATGTCGAAACAGAAGGAGACTTCCTTAGGGAATTGAAGGAGTTTGAGCCGCATATTATACTTTCCGACTATTCGATGCCCGAGTTTGACGGGCTTTCCGCACTCAGGCTTACTATAGAGCATTCACCGATTACTCCCGTAATTATTGTTACCGGTTCTGTAAATGAAGAGACTGCAGTGGAATGTATGAGAGCCGGAGCTGCAAACTATGTGATAAAAGAACAGATAGTAAGACTCGGAACAGCAATTTTGAAGGCTCTGGAGGAGCGCAAAAATAACATAGAGCGACTGAAGGCAAGGGAAGCCCTCATTGAAAGCGAGGCAAGATACCGGGCTCTGTTTAACCTCTCTCCCGTAGGAATTATCCTTCAAAATGAGAGTGGAGAAGTAATCGATGTGAACAGGGAATTCTCCGTAATTCTTGGATATACAAGAGAAGAAATGCTCGGACAACACATCAGCATGATTACTCCCCCTGAAAACATTCAAGACATTTCTGATGACATCGAGACAATCATTACTGAAGGTTCCTATAAACATGAAGCAGAGGGACTGAGGAAGGATGGAGAAGTCGTCAATGTGGAACTGACTGAGGCAAGAGTGGTTCTCCCCGACGGGTCTGCCGGTATCATGACCATCCTCGCCGATATTACCGCCAGGAAAAAATACGAGAAGGAATTGATTCTCGCCAAAGAGGAAGCAGAGGAAATGAACCGGTTGAAATCGAGTTTCCTTGCCAATATGAGCCACGAGCTCCGCACTCCAATGATTGGTATTCTTGGGTATTCCGACCTCCTGACCGAAGAGGGAAACCCCCCGCAGGTGGTCGAATATGCAGATATTATTTACAAAAGCGGTTCCCGTTTAATGAACACTCTCAACCTGATTCTCGATCTGTCGAGAATTGAAGCCGGCAAGCTTGAGATGGTTAAAAGTGAAATTGACGCAGTAGAAACAGTCAGAGAGAATTTCCGACTGCATATTAACGAGGCAAAGAAAAAGGGTCTCGATTTCGAACTGGTGGCACCTGAAGTGAAACTCCCCTTCGTAACTGATGAAAGGATCTTTTCCCAGATCTGCGCAAACCTCATCAACAATGCAATAAAATTTACAAAAACAGGACTGGTAAAAGTCGAGGTGTCTTCAAAAAATCTGTCAGGGAACGGTTATCTGCTTCTGAAAGTTCGTGACACAGGAATCGGTATCGCAAAAGAGGAACAGGCATTTATATTCGACGATTTCAGGCAGGCAAGTGAAGGTTTCGGCAGAAACTTTGAAGGAACGGGGCTCGGTCTGGCTGTGACCAAAAAATTTGTTGAAAAACTAAACGGCACTATACAACTTGACAGTGAGGTTGGTACCGGAACGACATTTACCGTTTCTCTCCCGATACAAAATCCCCGTGCAGGTGAAGTTTTTGAGAGTGTAGCGGCACCGGTTCAAACCGGAGAAGCAGAACTTCCAACCATCCTCTATGTCGAAGACGATCCCATTGCAATAGAAATGATAGCAAGAATGCTGAGAAAAATATGTAAAATAGAGTCTGCAATCTCCAGCAAAGAGGCACTCGAAAAAGCAACTTCGAACCATTATCCTCTTATTCTGATGGATGTAAATCTTGGCAGAGGTCTCGACGGCTATCAGACAACAGTGGAGTTGAGAAAATTGCCGCAATACAAAGAGACTCCCGTGATAGCCCTTACCGCCTTTGCTATGCTAAAGGACAAGGAAGATGCCATGCGGGCAGGATGCACTCACTACATGTCAAAACCGTTCAAAAGAGAGGCTTTTGTGACACTTGTAAGAGATTCACTTTCGAAAAGGTAAATCAATATTTTAGCTGAATTTCATTTCAGTAAATTCATGGATGTGAAATCAGATTTTGGCATATTTGTGTATTACAACAGCAAAAATTGATGAAGCCATGAGTCACAGATTATTAGCCCTGTTTATCATTCTCACTCTTCCGGTTTATTCACAGATTTTTGAGTTCGCCGGTGAAAAACTGTTCATCAGTAGAGAATCTGATCTTTTCAGACAGACCTCTTCTCCCCACCAGTTCGAAAAATTAAATTTTGGACCGGACAATAAAAACATCTCGTTGCTCTATTTTGTGTCGGAATCTGTTGGCTTTGCAGCCAAAGAGAATGAGTTGTACCGTACAACCGACGGAGGCTCTGTCTGGACAAAAATCTTTGAATCGGGAAATACCATAAATGCCTCCGGTTTTGAATCCGATGGAGCGACAATTCTTATTCTGGGTGGTAATTTAAGCGTTTACAGGTCATTTAATGGCGGCGTATCGTTTGACACGGTCAGTTTTCAACTTCCTCTTCAGAATTACAACTACATCAAATTTGCAGGCATGCCTCATGCCGGAAAAATTTTCCTCTACGCCCCCAACTTTAACCCTTTTGCACAAAGTTTTAACTACTTGAGTTCTGCAGATTCATGCAGAAGCTGGCAGATTATTGAATCCCTTGGTGAGAAAGGGGTGTCGAAATTCATTTCAGCTAAACACGGATTCGTGACAACAATGTCGAGGCTGTGGTTCAGCTCAAACGCCGGTCAAAACTGGAACATCATCCTGCAGGATGCAGGTGTTCTTTCAGGTCTCGCTGCATTTGGTGATTCACTAACCGGCTACCAGGGGGTCTGGAGTGTCAATTCTTTGCTAAGAACCACAAACGGCGGAGCTTCGTGGGATGAGGTTTACAGAGGGAATTCCGGAATCGATAATCTTGCCGCCGGGAAGTCGAATGTCGCAATAAGAGAGACAGGTTCTGAGGCGATTAAATATTCATCCGATAAAGGAGCGACCTGGACATCAGTTACGCTCCCGTCAGGCATCGAATCCGCCGATGCAGAAAACCCGGGTTCATTTCGACTCCTGAACAACTATCCCAATCCCTTCAACGGTTCCACACAAATAACTTTTACAGTCCCTTTTGAAATGGAAGCAGTACTGAAAATTTACGACCTGAGAGGCTCAATTATACAGGAAAAACTCCCCGTGAGATGCCAAAAAGGGGTAAATGTGATAAATTACAATTCGGGTAACCTCCCGTCAGGAGTCTGGTTCTACAGGCTGGAACCTGTTGGCACGGGACTCAATCCTGTGACCGGCAAGATGGTGATCTTAAAATAGCGGGAGGAGACTCCCGTTTACTTCAGCAACATCATCTTGCGGGATTCCACCCGGTTGCCGGAAACCAGTCTGTAGAGATAAAGCCCGCTTGGAAGACCGGTGGCATCAAAATAGATTTGATGTCTCCCTGCTGCCATGTCACCATCAATTAAATCCAAAACCTTTTCGCCGATGGCATTGTAAATTTCGAGTTTAACTTTCGTCTCTGAAGGCAGAGAAAAATTTATGTTTGTGTATGGGTTGAAAGGATTAGGGAAATTCTGTTCAAGTGCAAAAGTGTGCGGAATTGTCTCATCCGGCACATCAGTTTGAATATCCAGAATCTCACTCATCGAAACACCCGAGACGACGGGAGTCGGGAAATTCAGAATAGCCCCTATGGTTGGTACAATATCAGGGATGTATCGTTTGGTATTTGTATGAACGCCCTTCTTTACATTGGCGCCAATTCCGAAAAGCATAATTCTTCTGCACCCTGCACAGCCGTCGCCATGTCCCGTGAACCCTGTAGAAACCCCGTCGGAATGCCGTCCGTGGTCATTTGTCACGAGAATCGTGGTTTTATCCTTTAAAACCGGATCATTTTTTACAAACTCCCAAAGTTGATTGATCAGACTGTCGGCAATGGTAACGGCACGCGTATAATCATTCCAAACACCCAAATGTCCGTAATGATCGACATCAGAAAAATAGAGAACCGAAAGTCGCGGACGCCATGTCTGGAGCATGTTTTTTGCCTTTTGCCACACGGAGACATCGTTGCTCCCCTGAAGGATATACCAGGGCCAGTAGGCAGGTCCATAATCGGGACGAAAACTCTGCAGCCAGGGAGAAGAAAGATATTTCATTATATACATTGCCTCCGTGGAATCCTGCTGATGGGCTTTTCTGAAATATTCCCAAAGAGTGGGCACGGTGGCATATTGAGTTTGAAAACCGTTATAAAAAGTATCGAGCGGAGTTGACCATGAACCCGACCAGATTGCTGGTACTCCCCTGTTTGTTACCGTCCAGCCATTGTTGAAGAATGAATCTATAACCACCCCCTCTGTTGCCAGTCTCTTAAGATTTGGAGCGAATCTTCCGGATGTGTCGCCAAGGGTTTCGCTGTACCTTGCACCGTCAACTATTACCAGAATAACATACCTGTCCGGCATTTGGGCATGGATTGAAACAATGAGTATTAACAAAAACAGAGAAGTTCGAAAACAGTTATGCATTAGATCACAATTTTTTTTCTTTTGAACTTAATTTATTCATGAAAAATGGATTTTTTACTATATTAATTTGGAGATTACAATTTTATTCCGGCGGAAAAACATGGACAATGAGAAGCAGTTTTTTAGTATGCTCGAAATTTATCCTGCACCCACAATCGTGCATGATACTCGAAAGTTTGTATTTGTAAATTCCGCCTTCCTGAAAATGATCGGAGCATCTGCAAAGGAAGAACTGCTCGGTCACGACATACTCGATATAGTACATCCATCCAGCCTCAATCAGTCACTTGAAAGTCTAAGCACCCCGGGGAGACTCGATGTATTCGAGTTGAGGGATCTGTGTCTCGTCAGAATGGATGGCAGTATTATCTATGTTGATGTGTCAGGTACTCATATCCTTATGGAGGGGCACGACTATATCAATATAATCTTTAACGACATCACAACTCTTAGAATGAACGAGGAACGCTACCACTCCCTGTTCGAATTGTCACCTGAAGGAATAATTCTGCAGGATGAAAGAGGGAATATCATTGATGCAAATCCAAAAGCTGTTGAGCTGACAGGATTCTCACTGGAAGAACTGACCGGTAACAACATCTCGGTAATAGCCTCTCACGCAGACAAGTCTCTCATCGATCTAAACCTCAAGAAGATCCTCTCAGGGGAAATTCTCCGTCAGGAATCTTTCGCCTCGAGAAGAGACGGCACCCGGTTTAATGTTCAACTGACCGAAACAAGGGTGCCTCTTCCGGGAGGGAAAACCGGCATTCTTACCCTCATTGCCGATATCACTGAAAGGAAAGCCAACGAACAACTCCTCATTAAAGCCAAAAAAGAAGCTGAAGAAATGAGTGCACTAAAATCGAGCTTTCTGCTGAACATGAGTCACGAGTTGCGAACTCCGATGATAGGTGTCATTGGATTTGCCGAGATACTCGGTGAATATAAAAATGATCCCGAAATAAGGAGTATCGGAAACAGGATATTTGCAAGTTCCACAAGGCTGCTCGATACATTAAAAAAGATTATGGACTTCAGCAGAATCGAAGCCGGAAGATCGAATCCTGTTGCAAAAGAGTTTGAACTCATCGACACAGTGATCGAGGTTTGCAAAACTTTCGATTATCAGATCGACAATTCGAATCTTTATCTCAGATTCGGGAGCCACATCTCCGGGTGCCGGTGCATTCTCGACAAGAGCATGTTTGTTCAGGCGCTCGAAAATCTTATCTCGAACGCCATCAAATTCACTTTTCACGGTGGAATAACGGTAAATCTTTGGCATCAGACCAGGGGTGATAAAAAGAATATCCTGATCTCAGTAACAGACACAGGTATCGGGATCGATAACAACGAGTTTGAGATAATATTCCAGGCGTTCCGACAGGCAAGTGAAGAGATGGGACGCCATTTCGAAGGGACCGGACTCGGGCTTACCATAGCTAAAAGTCACATAGAGAAAATGGGGGGTACAATATCAGTAAACAGCACTCCGGGAAAAGGGTCGATCTTTACGATCTCCCTCCCCCTCGAAAACAACGGAATCACTCTTTCTGACAGGGAACTGATTCTGTATGACTGCGCAGGTGGTGTCAACCGGCTTGGGAATTCATAATCCTGTTCTGATGATTGATGCTTTCCATGTGAACCACCTCGAGGAAACCGGCGACAAATTCGTTGCTTAAACCAAGTTTCACACCCAGATTGATCCCCTTCTCAAGAATTTCATTCCATCTGTTGGTCTGAAGTATGGTAATCTTCTTTTCCTTCTTGTATTCACCAATCTTTGCAGCAAGGTTCATTCTTTTAGCGAGCAACTGCATCAGTTCATCATCTATCTGATCGATTACCTCTCTGTACTCTTCAAGCGGGGAATCCTGTGAAATATTTTCGCTGGTTGAATCCCTCCAGACCAGTTGATCGAGCAGTATTTTCAGATCAGCGGGTGTCACCTGTTGCTTCGCATCGCTCCACGCTTTATCAGGATCGCGGTGGCTTTCTATCATCAAACCGTCAAAGTCGAGATCAATTGCTTTTTGCGACACATCTTTAAGTATGTCTCTTCTGCCACAGATATGAGCAGGATCGCAGATCATCATCAGATCGCTGTATCTTCTTTTCATCTCGATTGCCAGATGCCAGATGGGGGCATTTCTGTATTCAAGATTTCCGTAGGTGCTGAATCCCCGGTGTATCAGTCCGATATTTGTAACACCTGCATTACCGATTCTCTCCACTGCACCGCTCCACAACTCGATATCGGGGTTCATCGGATTTTTTATAAACACAGGGACATTGGTGCCTCTCAAGGCATTCGCTATCTCCTGAACACTCATCGGATTGACGACAGACCGGGCACCAATCCAAAGAATATCAACATCGAAATGAAGTGCGTCCTCAACCTGCTTTGTGGTTGCAACCTCGACCGCAAGGGGGAAGCCGGTTATCTTTTTCGCCTGCTGAAGCCAGGGCAGCCCTTTGGTTCCAACACCCTCAAATGTACCCGGTCTCGTTCTCGGTTTCCAGATTCCGGCACGCATTACATCCACAACACCAAGCTTTGCAAGTTGTGTGGCAGTCTCCAAAACCTGCTCCTCTGTTTCAGCACTGCATGGACCCGAAATTATAAGGGGCCTCTTTTTCAACAATGTTTCCATCTTATTTCTGCATCTGTTAATGGTTTAAAAACGAAAAAACCCGGCTGTTTAGTCCGGGTGATTTATAAATTTCTTATGATAACATTCAAATTTTACAAAAGCCACCCGCGACCGGTAAAGTAAAACCAGTAAAAGTAAAAGGAGGTATTTGTGGCTTTTTTCAGATTTATCATGGACAAATATATATTATCTCAAATTCAGATGCAAGAGATTTTTTTGTGGCGGTAAAAAAATATTGCCCTCTTTTTTTGTCCAACTCTTTTTTACCCCTTTTCCAAAGGCGTTGTACATCAGACAGCGGTTTCCGCAACAGGAAGCGTAAAGGTTACTGTGGTCCCTTTTCCAACTGTGCTTTCAACACTTATTGACCCTGAGTGTCTCTCAACAAAATCGGCACTGATGCTCATTCCAAGTCCTGTTCCGCCTTCATTTTTTGTTCCTCTGCCGGGTGTCACACCGGCGGTTCCGAACAGACTCCCGGCAGTCTCCTTGGACATACCGGTTCCATTATCGGAGATCGAGATTCGAATCATGTTTCCCTCAAGATGTCCCCTCACCCTTATTTCACTCCCGTCCCCGGAAAATTTAATTGCATTCTGGATAATATTCTGAAATATCGAGTTTACCATTGTCCGGTCACCCATGATTACTGTATCATGAGGTATTTCCACTTCCAGATTGATATTCTTGCTTCTGAATGCAAAGCTAAGATTTCGCCTGACATCTGCTATCAATTCCGCAAGGTGGAGATTCTCAGGATTAAACTGAATCCTGCCGGTCTGTGTTCTCGCCCAGTCGAGTAAATTGCTAATCAGAAAGTAATTGGTTGCTGCGGCACTGTTGATATCCGACGACATCTGAGCAATTTCATCCCTGCTTAGATTGTCAACATTTGCTGCAAGTTCCTCGGAATAAAGAAGAATGGGTGTGAAAGGACCCCTTATGTCATGCGAGATCAATGAAAACAATTTATCTTTGGTTGCATTTAATTCTTTGAGCTCTTCCGAGAATTTTTCAATCTCTTTGGCATGCCTTGCTGCTTTTATTTCCGCCTCTTCCGCTTTTTTTCTCTTGTACCTGAAGAAAAAGATGATGGAAATGGATGCTGCTGCAACAGCAATGAGACTTATAATAATCAGCAATTGATTTGAAGAAAGCTGTTCCAACCGTGCAATTTCGGCAGCCTGTTTCTCTGTTTGATACTTCTTGTCCAGCTCAACTATCTTTGCGGCAGTCTCACCACCCTTGACACTGTCGGAGTAATCATGGAACAGTCTGAGATATTTGTAAGCCTGCTTGTAATCTCCTGCTTTTGCCAGAACCACCGCAAGTTTTCCATGGATGTCGTTGATGTCTGATCTGCTCTCCAGCTTTTCCGCATATTTCAAGGCACTGTCGTAATGTGCAATAGCCTTCATGGTCTGACCGGATTTATCATAAAGACCTCCGAGTGCTGACATGTTGACCATCAAGCCGTAGATTATCCCCTCACTGTAACATATTTCGATCGATTTTTTAAACCACAGCTCAGCATTTGCCGGATCTTTTTTCGACTCATAAATACTTCCTGCGTTCATATAACTTTGTGCCAGGGTAAAATTAAATCCCCGTTTCAAAGCAATCTCTATCGCCTTTTTGCAGTACACAAGAGCGGTGTCGAGTAAACCAAGACTTCTGAGAGAACTGGCTGCGTTCGAGTAGCACAGAGCAAGATCATGATAGTTTTGGATCTTTTCATTAATTTCGATAGCCCTGTCGTAATAGTCTACAGCATCGCGGTATCTGCCAAGTCTTCCCAGTTCGAGTGCAATATTATTTAGAGTTATTGCCAGCGACGCCAGCTCACCGGTCTTCTCGAAAATGGTAGCGGCTTCTATATAGTCATGGACTGCCCCCTCACTCTGATCCACTTTGCTTCTGTCGTTTGCTCTGTTAGTGAGGAGAGCTGCATACAGTTTTTGATGTTTACTCGTGTCGATTATGGAAACAGCCTCGTTGTAAACATCGATCGCATCTTTACTTCTCCCTTTTGCGGAGAGAAGAAGCCCTTTTGCAATCATTGCACGACATCTTAATGCCGGTTCACCAAGTCTGTCTCCAAGCTCAATTAATTCTTTTATGAACCGGTCTGCGGAGTCGAGTTGCCGTGTGTACCGGTAGTATTCAGATATTTGGATGGTCGCTTCAAAAACACCTTTTTGATGTTTAAGTTTTTTTGCGATTTCTCTTGTCGTGGAAATGTAGCCGATTGTCCCTTTCAGATTTTTAGAAAGTTCATCAGCGGTGAGCAGGAGTATTTTGTTAACCCAGACAGTGTCATTTTCTTTTGTGGCATAAGCTTTCTCAAGCTCTTCAGAAACCTGGGCAGAGGTGACGGTTACAAGTAAAATCAAAATAGAGAGGATGCGGAACAGAAAAAGCATAAAGTACTCAAATCAGATTAATCAGAGCCAAATATCCATAAAATTTACATCAAAATCAATAGTTGGAGTCAATTATATTCATGCAAAGTCTTTTTATTCACGATTAAGTACTTTTCTGATCTCATTTGCCTTCTCGATAAGTTTGTAAAACTTCCTGTAGTCCTTTTTTTCGAGAAGATTCTTCATCAGACTCAACTGGTCGATCTGTTCTGTTAAAACTTCAAGCAGATTGTCCCGGTTTTGTGCAAAGATAGGAACCCATGTGTCCGGGGAACTTTTCGCCAGTCTGACCGTGCTTTCAAAACCTGCGCCGGCAAGCTGAAAAATGGTATCCACCTCTTTTTCCTTCTCAAGCACCGAGAGTGCAAGTGCAAAGGAAGTGATGTGTGAGATATGACTGACATATGCGGCATGAACATCGTGACTCGTTGCATCCATGTAGATTTTTTTCATCCCGAGCGCATCATACATTGCTTCAACTGTTTGAAGTGCATCTTTGTCACATTTTTCCCTGTCACAGATTACGGTTATCCGCCCGTTAAAACCACCCGGCTGTGCTGCTGAAGGTCCGCTTTTTTCAGTACCCCAAATGGGATGTGCGGCTACGAATCGCCCCCTGTTCGGGAGAGCCACCAGCGATTTAACAATCAGCTCCTTTGTTGACCCGACATCGGTTACCACTTGATGTGTAACGGATTTCATTACTTGCTCAAGCACCGCAATTGAGGCATCCACCGGAACAGCAATAATGATGAGTGATGATTTTAAAACGGCTTCTTCAAGTGACATTATCTCATCTACGAGTCCCAGTTCCATCGCCTCATATGCATGATTCCTGTCTCTTTCCACTCCAATGATATGCCTGCTGAATCCGCTCCTCTTTAAATCAAGGGCAAGCGATCCGCCTATAAGTCCAATTCCAATTACTGCAGTAGTCATTTATTACGATTTTCTTCAGGATAAAAAAATTCTTAATTTCAAAAAATGAAACACAACGGAACAAAATTAATCAATTTGATTCAACAGTTTTCATTTTTTTATTAATAATGAATTTTCAATTCTTATTTTGCTTGTATTGATCTTTTTTTTTATTATTAGAACCGGAATATAGATTCAAGCTATGAAAACATTTTTGAAGCAAGATTCAATCTTTGGTAATTTCCTTTCTGTTATTCTTTTTACAGCTTTTTTAACCGTCTCTCTTCTCGCTTATCCCGGTGGTGAAAGCGGCTACACAAAAAAGGGATCAACTCCGGGTTGTACCTGCCATACAAGCTCCCCAAGCAGCAGTGTTACTTTGACCATCTCGGGACCCGCCACTCTGAACAAGGGTGAAACAGGAAGCTACTCTGTCTTAATGACCTACACTTCCAACATTACCGGCGGAGGAATGGATATAGCTGCTTCCAATGGCACACTTGCCAAGGTTGACACCCGACTTAAAGTTTTAAATGGAGAACTTACTCAACCTTCAAAACAAACCGGCACTACCCAACTTGTCTGGTCTTTCAAATATACAGCCCCCGCAACAGCCGGCACCCAAACTTTATATGCAACCGGATGTGCTGTAAAAAGTAAATGGAATCACGCTCCCAACTTCACCGTGACTGTTACGGATCCTGTTCCGGCTTCTCTCAGTCTCTTGACTCCACTACAGGGAGCGAACCTCCTCAGTGGCTCGACTACAGATATCACCTGGTCTTCTGTCAATGTAGCGAATGTAAAACTTGAATATTCAACTGACTCCGGCACAACATGGATCACGATTATTTCTTCAACCCCTGCGTCTGCAGGTTCATACTCATGGACAGTCCCTGAAGTTTCTTCAGAGACCTGCGTGGTAAAAGTCAGCGACGCCTCAAACGCTTCCCTGAGCAGCATTTCAGGGCTTTTCTCGATTACAGTTCCGATTCCCGAGTACAACATTGCACACCTGCATCAAAATGACGCAAACGGGGTTTCGCTTGATACAGGGAAAGTAGTAACAATCAAGGGAATTGTAACTGTGGGGAATGAATTCAACAGCCCTTCATTTCTGCAGGATTCAACGGGCGGTCTGGCAGTTTTTGGCAGAGGTGTTGGAGGTTTTTCGTCATCCATTGTCAAAGGTGATTATATAAAAGTTACGGGCAAGGTGGTTAGTTACAACGGACTCACAGAAATCAACCCTGTCAGTGAATTCCAAAAACTCGATTCAGGTCTTACAGTCGAACCGGCTGAAATCACCATTTCTGACATTCTGAATCAGAACTGGGGTGGTGATGAGACCTATGAAGGTAAACTGATTAAAATTACAGGACTCTCCCTTGTTTCTCAGGTTACCACATGGGCAGGAAATACAAACTACATCATAACTGATGGAACAGATTCGATTCAGATAAGGATCACCACCGGTACCACCCTCGCTGGTCAGCCGGCTCCTGTTGATGCAATTTTTACCCTGACATCGGTTCTCAGTCAGTACAAAACCACCGCTCCATTCAACAGCGGATATCAGCTTATGCCAAGAGGAGTGGACGACATCGTAATTACTACCGGTGTGAAGGAATCTGAAACGGCAATAACTGATTACCGGCTTGAGCAAAATTACCCGAATCCGTTCAATCCGTCAACGACCATTTCATTTCTTCTCCCTCGTGAAAGCAATGTGAAACTTCAGGTATTCAACGCCCTCGGTGAGGAACTCGAAAGCCTTCTCGATGGCAGCTACTCAACCGGGAGACACTCCGTCAGGTTTGACGCTTCAAACCTTGTTTCCGGAATATATTTTTACAAACTGACCGCAGTACCCGTGGACGGTTCCAAAGGATTTACGGAACTGAAGAAGCTGGTTTTGCTCAAATAACAGATTATTGCCGGGATAAATGAACCGCAAGGTTCTGCTTGACATTAATCAAATATATTAGTATCTTTCAGTGGTGCCGTTAAAAATAATTCGTTATTAATAATGGCTCCTCCGTGGATATCATTTTTATCATGAAATGATTCCAGGTATCGTTCTTTTTTATGATTGGAGGTAAATGTGAAAGTTCTGTTTCACTCGCTGATTCTTGCAGCGTTAATTTCACCTTTGATCCTTGCACAGACCACGCACAGTTTCCTCGAGACATTCGACTCGGGAAATGCAGAGGGCTGGGCTTTTTATACTGATGCAAGCGTTTCCGTCCAAAACGGACAGCTAAATGTGGTTGGAACAGGAACCGGTTTCCAGATCGCCCACATTTATCCCCCGATCGGGGCAACAATCAATGATTTCTCCATTGAGGTAAATTCTGATGCCGCTTCCGTTGCCGACGGAGGATTTATCGGAAGGAACGGTTTCAATTCTCTTATTGGCTTATTGTTCGATGACGACACAGTAAAAGTGGTTCATGCCGAAAACATCACCGACTACATGAACCCCCCGTTCGTTACTCTCGCCCACATTCGTCTTTATGATTATTCTCTGAAAACGAAGTTCTCGGTTCAAAAATCCGGCACTTCATTAATCGTAAATACCTGGATTAACGACACACTCAAACATTCCGGTACAATTCAAAATGCACCCCTGGCTCTGCTTAAAGGACAAATACTCATTAGCGTTGTCGGAGAGCAAATGAACTTCAAACTCGGAAATGTTAATATCCAATATAATCCTTTCATTCAATCACAAACAGGCACATACAACGATTCATTTGATGATCCGGCAACCCCGTGGATTAAAATGGGAACCTGGGAAACTGTCGCTTCCGCAGTTACAATAAGCAACGGTAATATCAATTTTAACCACTCGGGTTCCTCCCTTGCAAGTCTCTATGTTGCCACACCTCTCGGAGCTGTCAGCAATTATGAGCTTTCTCTGACAGGGAGTGGAACGATGGGCGATGGAAACTTTTCTGTCTGGAGAGTTTACAGTTATAAATATTATACTGGAATGTGGACTGAAGATGACCGGATAAAGGTGGGTTATCTCTCCGGAGACGGCATTGTACCGATTGCTGTTAACTCTGCGCCTGTCGTGTTCCAGGGTATTTCATGGTTCAGATTCGTAACCACCAATTCCGGAAATACCATTACCATGTCAGTTTATGGCGACAATAATTTGCTGGTTACCGGCAATCTTATCACAAACGACTCGAGATTGCACTCGGGACATGTAGTCTTCGGAGTGGATGTCTGGGACTCGGTGAATATATACTACTCTGAAATTTCGATGCTCTACAACAGGTTTGTTACAGATATCCACAATGACGGGTTACCTGGTTCATTTGCTTTGATGCAAAACTACCCGAACCCTTTTAACTCTTCCACTATGATAGAATATGAACTTGTCTCGGATGCGCATGTGCAACTTGAAGTATTCGATATTCTGGGAAGAGAATGTGAGACCCTCGTGAGAGAATATCAGTCGAGTGGAAAACACTCCGTGAATTTCGATGCTTCAGGCCTTCTTTCGGGCATCTATTTCTACAAACTGACCACTACTCCGGCAGATGGCTCAAAAGGTCTTACAGAACTGAAAAAACTCGTTTTGCTGAAATAAAAAAATTTCTTCAGGAGGTTGTTAATAAATTTTAACAACCTCTTGACTGGAATATACAGATTCCGTATATTTGTAGCTCATTTTGAAAATGTTTTGTAAAAAACATTCCGCAATAGCTCTCCCGATGGATCGGGACGGCTGTTAAACGAAGATTGAAAGTTTGAAAATTCCGCGATAGCTCAATGGTGGAGCATTCGGCTGTTAACCGAAGGGTTGCAGGTTCGAGTCCTGCTCGCGGAGCCGAAACCGAAAAGCCTGTCTTATGGACAGGTTTTTTCGTTTTAAATCATCTCGCCTGGGCGAGTGACATGTTCGTAGATGAATCGGTATCCCATCCTCCTTTTAACTCGCCTGGGCGAGTGGCATGTTCGTAGATGAATATTTTCCACCCCTAAAAGCAGTCAGGCGGAAATTACATCACCCTTTTTTCTCAAACCGTTTCCCCAATCGTTTTAACAACAAGTACATGATGAGTAATCCGGCAACTCCTGTTGCTATATTTACAGGAGTTGATTGGGTTGTTAATGTTGTATCGTAAAAATAATATATCAGAAAAAAACCGCCGAACCAGAGTATATTACCAATAACCACAGCAACAAATGTCTTTAAAGGTGAATATTTGTTAACACCAACTCCCAGCAGGATAAATTGATTGATCAACTGAAATGCCCTGCTAAACAGTATCCACATAAACGGTTGCTTTTCAAAGACCTCAGCAAACCGGTGCACTTTATAGTTAAAAGTCGACCTGTAAAGAGGTGAATTCACCTGTTTGCGTTCAAAAAAACAGCTTCCTGCCAGATACATAAAGAGATCGCCCACACAACCGGCAATAACACATAGTACTGTAAAAAGAAACGGGCTGTGGCTTTCACTTTTCAACAATACAAGTCCGGACAGATAAGAAACGGGTATCCCGGCTCTGTCAATAATAGAAGTGGCAACCAAAATCAGATGATACAATCCCAAATTAGCAGCAATCAAATATACACTCGAGAACTGTACACAGTAAACATGCTCCTCCGGCAGCCCTGTCCTTCTCGACATAATTCCCGCCAACATTGAAGTATCGCTGCCTCTCTCTGACGAGAGGATGATTCGGGTCGTGTCTGGCAAGAATCTGAATGATTTGATCAGCCTCTGCGGTTCGACCTTGCATAATAAAAATATTGGCTTTGGTCGCAAGAAAAGTCGGTGCAGGTATTCTAATCAATCGGATTGCATTATCAATCGCAAAAAGGGCATCTTCAAAATGGTGGGCACTTGCTGCGTAAACGGCTTTTACATGCTGGAAATCGGCATCATTACGGGCAGCGGGCTCCGCATGTTCAAGATACAAAAGATCCTGATAAGCGTTTGTGAAATCTTCCTGCTCGAAATAAATTCTGCTTCTGAGTTCAAAAATTGCGATTTCCTTTCCATATTTTCTCAACATTCCGTTCACAACATTCAAAGCTTCTGTGAATTGTCGTCTGTCGAGAAATGCCTCTGCCCTTAGATAGTCAGAATTGAAATCATTACCCGCACTTTGTCCGTAATTCTGTCCCGAACTGTTCGAAGTGCTTGAATCTGATTGTGAGGAAAGCAAAAATTCTTTTGCCGCTGTAATCTGTAGAAACTTTTCATGCATCACTTCTTTCACAGCATCATCCGAGGTCTGATACAGATCGGGATGATACTTCATGGATAGTGCCCGGTACGCTTTTAGGATATCCTGTGTGGTTGGATTTGGAGGTAATTTTAAAATACTTAAGGCTTCATCACGCGTCATATTTTTTCCGGCGTTTATGTAGTATTGAATAAATCCCCTTTGAGAGGATGTTAATTAATATTTCCTTGTACGGTTCAGCAACTCCTCTGATCATCATTGAAGTCGCTGAAACTGTGGAATTCAACTGATCTTCGGCCTCCATCAGTTTGTTTTGATCTCGAAGCGGATTAAACTGTCCATTCAGTCTGTCACTTTCAAAATCGCTGATCATGTCGACCAGAAGCATTATATCACTCAGATTTCTTGCAAGCTTTGCAATAAACTCCTGAGACATTCCTGTGTTAAGTCGATTTAGTGCAGCGATCCAAAGCCCTGCAACAAACGGCTCAAAAAGTTCCAGATAATCAGGAAATGTGCTGGCGTCTTTCTCATTAAGGTGTTTCAGAAGACGGGGATCAGGAGGTGTGTCTACCTTGATGCCAAGAATATCAAGAGATTCAGGAAGTGCTTCAAGGTATTTTGCTCTGAAGTGTTTGAGGTAGTTTTTGTTCTCGTCCCTGATTTTATCATCCAAAACCGCAAACATCATCACTGTCGAAAATGCAGCAGCAACTTTGTTCATGTTAAATTGATCCTGAACTAAATTCCTTCTGAGTGGAGGGAACATGGTGCAACCAGCCCTGCCAAAAGAATGATTTGCAATTGCATTTTTAGACTTTTTTAATCCGTATGCCAACAAAAGCAGCAGATCGGTTTCATATGGATAAAAAAGTGTTGATAACCTGCCTCGGTAATTTTTACCGGCAATACAACCTGTGCAGTGTATCGCATTTACGAAATCGAGCGCTTCACGACTTAAATCAGAGCGCAGAGGACGATAAATTCCGATCATGTAACGGTTCTAAAGCGTTTTTGCAGTCTGATAAGCATCAATGGCTGAACCGATGGCAACAAGAAACCAGCCAATTGAAAACGAAAGCATTCCAAGAATGACGGCTCCGCCAAGGTACATGAAACCTTTGCTTATCTGTCCGTTATAAAACTGCCCTCCGCCCACAATAAGAAGAGAAAGCACAAGGGCAAGTCCCGGACTTTTATTTGATCTTTGTTGGGGATAGGGTGTACCGTAAGGTGATGGTTGTCCACCGTTGTGTGGATTAGGTGATTGGTAGGGAGGTCGTGATGAATTAAGCGAGGCACCACAACTGGCACAGAAGCTGCTGCCACCGGAGACTGTTGACCCACAATTAGGACAGAACATGGTTGCTCCAATAATTTTGAAGAGATTGTTAAGTTATCTACTCAGTTTTTTGCAACCTTTACTTCGACAAAATTCAGTCATTGCTTCCATCATACCCAAATAACTGTTCGTAACACATTTAATCTTAAATTAATTATCGTGAAATGCCGAATATGTAAAATCGGTACAAAAGGTACACAAAGATAATTTAAATTATGATAAATGCAAAATATATCTTTCGTCAATCGGGCAGGATGTGATTTTTAAAATAATCACATAATCCCCGCAATCGACAAATGTAAATAATAGCTTTTGATACACTACTGCATAGCGGCTCTAACTACACGAATCTCTCACTCACCCACCGGCTAAACAGGAGCAACCATGTAACCAGCCCGAAATCGAGCGCAAGCCAGAAAATCCGGTGACCGGCTATCTCATCATTTGCGAAGCAGACTGCTGCGAAAAATATTAAAGTGGCGGGGTACAAAACCTTTTGAAGGCGGATGGACGGGTCGGGGGTTTTACTTTCCGTTGAAGGCAGGGTTTCCCCGGGGATGATTTTCCTTTTTTTACTCGAGTTGAACTCATAAATTATTGAGACGAGTGCAGGGATGATTACCATCGCCTGCACCGCCGCAAACAAAACAGTATCACGGGTGATGTAGTTAATCAGATTTTCCAACGGGTCCATAAAACCTTGCTCCTAAATTGTTGAATCATGTTTTGAAACATAATTCTCAATTCATTCAGAAAATATCCCGGAAATGATACATCATTTGGAAACTCCTGTAAAGCCATCACTCTTTTTTCTGTGTTTTCACTGCTTTTCTAAGGAAATATGTGAGAAATGAAATCACAACAACCCACACAGTAACCATTAAAATGAGGGATGATGTTTCCATTTTAAAATCCTATTACTGCTTTTAATAAAAGGAGCACTACTCCAACGCCAAGCACTACAAATAATACCGTGCCATAGATGCCTGAATCATCTTTTTCTTCAGTTTTCATATTAATCTCTCTTAAGTTTAAATTACGGAACGAACGGAATGCGGCATTATGCACCTCAAACGGGATCGTCCGAAAAAAATTAATTAACGATAAGTTCTAAGAGAGAATAAAGGGCGGGGCTTTATTTAATGGAAGTGTAAGAATTGGAGCCTGGAAACGGAGTCCGGACTCTACCTGCCGAAAGATTACCGGGTCTGTATCAGGTGTTTCAATTCCCGTACAAAAATCATGAACATCGATTTCCGTGAAGGAGGCAGGGGCGATGTGAGTCGGAATTTTCGCGGAAGTGAAGTACTGAGTCCGGGGGTTTCCCTTCGTAGTCGAGATGGTAATCTGCGAGGAAGACAACAATAATCCGCTTGCCGAACCCGCCAGGAGTCCGGAAACAAGATATATTACAATCAACAGCGAATTATTAAATTTCTTCATCTGAATTTGGTTGTTTTCCTCCTGCAAATTACTCTTTTCCGGGCAGATATGCAAGAGCATTCAAATCTCAGGATTTTCCGAATTCCTCCCTGAGCGATTCGGAATCCCAACCGGCATCCCTGCTGATATCTGTATCTTTAAAATCTTCCTTTATTATTTCTTCCAGTTCCTCGATAGCCTGTCTCGCAGCGGAGAGATATTCCGACCTGTCCTTTCTGTGGGCAGCCAGTTCCTTCAGATTCTGTTCATCGTGTCTGAAGAAGATGTGGCTCATCCTTTCGGTTTGATACGCCCTGTATCCGAGATATTTTAGTGTATCCGCACCCATCCTTAATGAGGTGTCAAGTGTTTCCCGGTAAACTTTATCAACTCCGGCATCCATCAACTCGTAGGCATCGGATCTGTCGTATGCCCTCGCGAGAATTTTTGCATGAGGAAAGTGTTTTTTAACTGTGTGCACCATTTCAAGCACTTTTTCGGGGATATCGAGTGCAATAATTATAATTTTCGTGTCTTCAGCCCCTGCTGCATGGAGGAGATCGTGGCGGGTGGGTTCTCCGTAATACACCTTGATTCCGAGTTTTCGGAGTGTCTCCACACGATCCGAATCGTTGTCGATAACGGTCGGGAAAATACCGTTAGCCCTGAGGAACCTTCCTGCGGTATTACCGAATCTGCCGAACCCTGCGATTATCACATTACCTTTTTCCTCGATTTTATCCTCATCCCGTTCGGGTTTTATTGTGGAGCGGGAGAGAAACGGCAGAATAACTTTTTCGTTGAGTGTAAAGATAAAAGGTGTAAGTGCCATGCTGATTGCCACAACAGCAGTCAGAATTCCCGTGGTATTGGAGTCAAGAATCCCAAGTGAAGATGAGAAGGAGAAGAGTACAAACGCGAACTCTCCCACCTGAGCAAGGGCGACTGCAAATATTGAACTTTCGCCATTTCCCAGACGGAAAATCTTCCCGATCGCAAAAACAACCGCAGCTTTTGTCAGCATCAAACCGAAAGTAAGGAGCAGAATTGTAACCGGCTGCCCTGTGATCAAACCGAAGTTGATGCTCGCACCCACGGATATAAAAAACAGCCCCAACAGCAATCCCTTAAAAGGATCAATGTCACTCTCGAGTTCGTGCCTGTACTCGCTGTTTGCAAGCACGACCCCCGCAACAAATGCACCAAGCGCGGGACTTAAACCCACAAAGTTCATCAACAACGCAATACCGATGACCAAAAGGAGGACCATCGCCGTAAAAATTTCACGCATCGCGGTTTTTGCGACTATTCTGAAAACATGATTCAAGAGATATTTCCCTGCGAGAACTATCACCCCTACTGCGCCGATAACAAAAAGCGTCTGCAGCCATGCCGGAAGTGTTTCCATGAATGAAGGATGTGCATTTACAGGCGCTGTTGTGTTTGTGGTGGCGAGAAGAGGAAATATCGCAAGTATCGGGATGACTGCGATGTCCTGAAAAAGCAGCACGGAAAAGGAGCTTTGGCCCGCCCCTGATTTAATGAGTCCTTTTTCCTGAAGTGTCTGCATCACTATTGCTGTGGAGGAGAGAGACAGAGTAAATCCGATGGCAAGTGATGCTTGCCAAGACAGTCCGAAGGCAAACGCAACACCACCCGCCAGGAGTGCGGTCAAGCCAATCTGGAGACCACCCATTCCGAGAATGGAAGCACGAAGCCGCCAGAGAAGGGACGGTTCCAGCTCCAATCCGATCACAAAAAGCATCATTACAACCCCGAATTCAGCGAAATGCATAATATCCTGTCCCTCATTTCCAACAAGTCCGAGGAGTGCGGGACCGATAATAATTCCTCCGATGAGATAACCGAGAACCGATCCGAGCCCCAGCCTCTTTGCAATCGGCACTGTGACAACTGCAGTTACAAGGTAAAGAAACGCCTGATAGAAAAATCCTCCTTCGTGCATATTATGCCTCCGCTTCAGGTGTTAGAAGATCGTTTAAATATTGAATTTTTTGTAGTTGTGCCTCATCTAATTTTTCATCCCGCAACATTTCGAGAACCTTGCGATAGTCAGCAGCACTTCTCTCAATTCCCTCTTTATCCAGGCGGTGGGTACCGTAAATTACGAAAGAGGGGAGCGGCACCATTTTGCAAAGTGCAAACGACTGTCTGAACGGGGCGAGGAACTCCCATACGGTGTGCTTGTTCAAACCTTCTTTTGTGTATGCAATCTCTCTGCCACCCGCTGTGATGATATTCAGTCCGGCTTTACCCGCAAGTGCATTACCTTTCGAGCCGTATGCCCAGCCGTGTTCAAGAACGAGATCAATCCACTGTTTCAGCAGAGGCGGGCAACTGTACCAGTAAAAAGGATGGTGGAAAATGATGATATCGTGTTCGAGCAACAGCTTTTGCTCTCTTTTTACATCAATATCGAAACGGGGATAAATTTCATAAAGATCACGAAAGGTGATTCCTTCGGTTTTCTTTGCAATTGAGACGAGTTTTTTATTCACCCGTGACTTCTCAAGTGCAGGGTGTGCAAAAAGTATCAGGATTTTTTTCATGTGCGGTTAAAATATGTGTTAAAAAGTTGAACAAATAATTGGCTGAAGTTTTATTTAGAGAACAATATCCCTTTCAGCTCCTCCACCGTGGCCGCATAGTATGTTGGCTTTAAATCCAGTAATGATTTCTCATCCCTGTACCCGAATCCAAGTGCAATGGTGTCCACTCCTGCGTTTTGTCCACATCCGATGTCGAATTCCGTGTCACCAATCATAACGGTACCCGATTTTTCAGCTCCAAAATGTGAGATAATCAGTTCGAGCGGCTCCGGATCGGGCTTTATCTTTATTCCAGGTTTCCGTCCCATCAACACTTCAAACCACTGATGAAGATTGAAATGGTCTGCTATTCTTTCAGTCTGATGCTGATTTTTTGTTGTCAAAAGTCCAAGCTTTACTCCTGAATCCTTCAGGGAGTCGAGAAGTTCCGGAATACCGGGATAAAATTTTGTATCATCTATAAAATCGAAATAAATTCCTTTATAGACATCGATATAATGCTCTATATCGGGGACTTCAATTCCAAATTCGACAAAGATATCTGCAAAATGGGCACCGATCTGTGTTTCGAACCTGTCACGCGGGAAATTGACATTTTTCATGCCGAGTGCATCGAAAGTTTTTATCGCAGCATGATAAATTGTATCGGCTGAATCGAAGAGAGTTCCGTCCATATCAAAGACGGCGAGATCATATTTTTTCATTCTGTTCTGTGTCATTTTAAGAGCGTCATTTTCCGGCTTTGCGTTCCTGTACCTGTTTTAAGTGTGTAGAAATAAACTCCCGAATTCAGTCCGGAGGCATCAAATATTATACTGTGTTTCCCTGCGGACTTGTAACCTGCGAAAGGAGTCGCAACTTCATTTCCCATCACATCATATACTCGTATCAACACTTCAGAACCGTTTTTAAGTTCAAACGATATGTTCGTAACGGGATTGAAGGGATTGGGATAGTTCTGATTCAGCACCATTTCCGAGGGGAAACCCTGCTCCTGATCTGCGATTGAGGAAAGTTCCTGTGGCTGAAAGGTCACTTTGAATTTTCCACCCATGTTTGAAGAGAGATACAGCTCGAGGGTACTTGGATTAAATGAAGCAAATGGAGCTCCATCAAGCGTAACATCCGAAATGATCAACTTCCCTGTTGAGGTAAGAAGTGGTGATACTTTCATTGCTCTCGGAGTAATCGATGGAGAAAATTTGTAATAGAGAGAGAATGGCTGTTTTGCGAGATATATTTTTGAGTACAGATATGTGAGGTAACCGAGTTCAACCGAATGATATGCCGCTTTGAAACCGTTTCCTTTATGCTCGCCCCATACTCTGCCCCCCCTTCGCATTGTATTCTCGTAAACTTCTCCATAGGTGCGATCAACAAAGTAATTCATAAAGAAACTTATACTCTCATCAGCTGCTTTAAGGTATTCATCATCTTTTGTTATGTCCCAAAGTTCCAATCCACCTGTTATTGCCTGCTCAACCTGCCACCATGCCTTTGCGGAATCCTGAATCCCCCAAAGAAGCATCTGACCTGTTGTTCTGTTGTAATCCTTGTAGGGTGCGCCGTAAATGTGATCATATCCTTTCAGCAGGACATTATTAAAAAGCTTCCTTGCGGCTGTTATATACTCCGGTTTGGGGTCAAGTCTGTACGCCCTTCCGAGCACCCATGCAGTTTTGAGAACATGTCCCATTATCGTCATGGTTTCAGACTGGTTTATGCTCCAGTCATTATTATACAACTCTGCAAACCCGATTTGCTGGCTGTCCATCGTAGGCACAAGCCTGTTGAGGATGTTCAAAACAACCGAGTCGACTTTGGTGATGTACTTTGTTTCTCCCGTCAGTCTGCTCATCAAGAGGAGATGTGTAGTCAGGGCATCCACAGTTGCGTTAAAACTTTTGCCTGACAGGGTGGAAAAATTCGCTGTTGCCTGATCGAAATATCCGAAAGCAGAGCCTCTGTCCCAGTACCTGTTTTCGAGGAGGTCGTATCCCTTTTTGAACCATGACTCGGCAAGCGGATCGCGGGTAGCCTCATACATGGAAGCGATTCCCAAAAGTGCGTAATGTGCGTCAAAAGCCGTTTTGGCGGAGGATGATGATACTGGAGAGCCTTGCCGTGTCAGATCGCCATACCAGCCGCCGTTTGTGTTATCCCATGCCTTACCGTATAAAAACGAGAGAGCGTCCTGAGCTTTTTGCAGATACACTTCATTTCCAGTAAGCATAAAAGCCTTTGAAAAAGCATAGGCGTGACGGGTTTGCGTCAGCGGTTTCTTGTTTGTCCCCCAAGATGTGATAACATTCCCCATCCTGTCCACATTTGTGTAAAATCCGCCATAAGTCGCATCGTATGAGTTAAACCAGAATTTCGCACAACTGTCAACATATCCAATGAGCCTGTCGGGATCATTCAGGTAAGGTGAGGTTGGTGAATATTGAGAAAATGAAGCTGTCGTAAAAAGTATAAATGCCGGGAAGAAAGAGGCAAACCGTCGTCCAAAATTCGTCATTGGATCCTTTTCAAAAAAGAATGATTGTTTTTTACAAAAATACTGAAATTAAATGACTTCGATTTTTGTTACTATTGGAAACCGAAAAATCAGGATTATCGTAATGGCAAAACGAATTGTACTCACTGGTGCTACTGGCTTAATCGGCAAGCACCTTTGCAAAAAAATATACGAACGGGGCGATGTCCCTGTTGTGATAACGCGGGATCCAGTTCAAGCCCGCGGAATGGCTTATATAAATGAATTTGTGAAGTGGGACTACCGCGATCCCAAGCCCGTCCTCTCAAAACTTGAGGGAGCCGCAGCTTTTGTAAACCTTGCGGGAGCTTCAGTTGCTGAAAGATGGAGCGAGCCTTATAAAATGGTCATTCTCAACAGCCGTGTCCAAACCACCGATGCACTCATTCACGCCATCTCACTTTTGGAGAAAAAACCGGAAGTGCTGATTTCCTCCTCTGCAACAGGATTCTACGGAAATACAGGAGACGAAGAAGTGGATGAAACCTCCCGCAAAGGGGAAGGATTCCTCTCTGATGTGTGCGATGCCTGGGAAAAACAGGCACTCCTTGCGGAACAATACAGAGTGAAAGTTTCGATTGTGAGAACAGGTGTGGTACTTTCACCCGAAGGCGGTGCACTAAAAAAGATGATCCCTGCATATAGATTTATGGTGGGCGGTCCCATCGGTAGCGGCACCCAGTGGATGTCATGGATACACATCGACGACATAGTCAATTTTTATCTTCACCTGATCGACAATCCGCAGGATGGTGTGTTCAACGGCGTTTCCCCCACTCCCATAACGATGGATGTATTCGCATTTCAGTTGGGTAAGGCACTCAAGAAACCGTCGCTGATGAAAGTCCCTTCATTTGCGGTGAAACTCATGTTTGGTGAAATGTCGGCTACCATCCTCGAAAGCCAGAAGGTTGTCCCCGCATACACCGAAAAAACAGGGTTCAAGTTTACATTCCCCGAAATAGATGATGCTCTGGCAGATTTGTTGAAATAGGGGGTTGAATAGAGATAGTTCCACGGATGTCACGGATTTTACACGGAAGGATTTTTAGGGGACGCGGATACACGCAGATTAAACGGAATTTCGCAGAAGGGTAGTTAGTTATGATTTATGAGTTATCAGGTATGAATGTTTTGCCGAAAAACCCGGGAAATCTGAAGAGGAGTGACAATCGTCCCGATTGTCCAACCGACAAAATTTAAGATGATAAGGATAAAAAGCGACGATCTGTTTAATCTGCGTGTATCTGCGTCCCCTACACACATGTCGCCACAAGGGCTCAAAATCCATCTGTGTCCATCTGTGTTAAATCCGTGATATCCGTGGAACCATCTCTACCCATACATGACCCCATCCGGAGCCAAAATCACATCCGTGGAACCATCTCTACCCATACATGACCCCATCCGGGGCCAAAATCACATCCGTGGAACCATCTCTACCCATACATGACCCCATCCGGGGCCAAAATCACATCCGTGGAACCATCTCTACCCATACATGACCCCATCCGGGGCCAAAATCGCATCCGTGGAACCATCTCTACCCATACATGACCCCATCCGGGGCCAAAATCGCATCTGCGTAATTCCGTCTAATCTGCGTGTATCAGCGTCCCCTGACCACATGTAGCCACAAGGGCTCAAAATCCCATCCGTGAAATCTGTGCTAAATCCGTGATATCCGTGGAACCATTCTTCAAATATTCAGCCTTCGTATTTCAGCCTTCAAATATTCATCATTATTTCATAAACAGTGCCTTGATGGTTTGGGTTTCTATTCCTTTGCCATCGGTGGCGGAGGCGGTCATTCTGATAAGGTAGGTACCTGATGCGAGTCGATTCGGTTCCCAGCCGAAGACAAATTCACCGGCGTTATAAACCCCTTTTTTGATCTCTTCAATAAGTGATCCGAAAATGTCATACACTTCGAGTTTTACGCTGCTTTCTTTTGCAAGGGAGAATGATATTGAAGTGGAGGGATTGAAAGGATTCGGGTAATTCTGTTTGAGTGCTGCAAAATCTCCACCTGTAAACTGTGGAATTGCATCAACAGCATCCACCTGCGGTTCGAACATATAAATCTTGCCTGAATAATCGAGGATATAAAGGTTTTTGAAGTTGTCTTCACCAAAAGAGACTATTGAAAGTCCTGAATTATTAAGCAGTACTTCATTTTGAACGGGCTGTCCGGGAGTATATTTCAGAGCCCAAATCCTTTTTGAGACATAATCGGCATAGATATACTTACCAGTAAGCTTCGGGTTTTTGTTCCCTCTGTAAACGAAGCCACCCGTGATCGAATATCCGCCTGTGGAATTGTGGGCATATTCCCAAATCGGGAGCTTTAAACCTGTGGTGTCACAGCTTGTCGACGGACTGTAGCAATGGAACGACTCCATGATTTTCCAGCCATAGTTACCCCCTTTTTCTACGATATTTATCTCTTCCCACATGTTTTGCCCCACATCTGCAACCCAGAGTTTGTTGGTTGCAAGATCGAAACTGAACCGCCAGGGATTCCTCATTCCGTAAGCGTAAACCTCCTCTGCCCATCCCTGTGTGTTGCCTGCAAATGGATTATCGGGAGGGATTGCGTAATTTTTTCCGGGGGAAGTGCCGTTCACATCAATTCTTAAAATCTTTCCCAGAAGTGCAGCCTTGTTTTGTCCGTTTCCCTGAGGATCACCCGAGGAGCCGCCATCTCCTGCAGCAATATAGAGATAACCATCAGGACCAAAACTCACCTGACCGCCATTGTGGTTTGAAAAGGGCTGGTTGTAGGTCATTAAAATATATTCTGATGCTTTTACAGCGGAGTCGCCATTCACATTTGAAACCTGAAAACGGGAAATTATCGTTCTTCGGGGATTGCTTGCGGTATAATTGACATAAAAGAAGCCGTTTTTTATGAAGTTGGGGTGAAATGCAAGTCCGAGTAACCCCTGTTCACCACCGTAAAGAACACGGTCGGTCAGATCGAGAAAAGTTTTAGGATTCGAGGCATCACTTCTGTTCGGGAAGACGAATATTCGCCCCTGCTGAGAGACAACAAAAATTCTGTTCGTCTCATCCATTGGTGACTGAAGGTCAACAGGATTGGGAATTGTGATGTTTGGGAAGGCATTTTTAAGTGTTTGCGACTGTACAGGGGTCACCATCAACACCACGGTGAACACCAGCACAACAAACGCCACTGCTGCAATTGATCTCTTCATTAATGGGCTCATATCTGAATAATAATTGATTAAAATAATAACACAATATAATTAAAACCAATTTAGAAATTAAACAGTTCTACCCCTCAAATTCTTTCCCGTCGCATGGAATAAAATCGGGTCTCGGGTGGCTTTCATACTTTTTGCAGAGAACTGCGGATTCATCAAAGTGGCGGCATTTCGAACAGATGGAGTTTTCAATTATCTCCCTGTTACTTTTGTAAAAACCGGTGTACGAATTGTAAGCAGGGAGAACTACACCCCCAATAACAGCAGTTATGGCCAGGATCAGCCAAAATTTGTCATCGGGAAATGCCATTCTTATAAAATATACCGCCGTTAATACAATTACGAGGCGTATAAGGGTCTCTGTTACTATTTTTCCCATGTTACTCCAACAATTTCTGAAAAACTTACAGGGTAATTTAACAATATTAATCTCTACATTTTGTTATATTGCCACTTTAGTTTTTAATAAACTTAATCAGGAAGATCATGAACAAGAAGAATATATTTATTGTTGCCGCTGCCTTAATGATATTTTCATCACAGGCTATTGCTCAAAGTTTTGGCATAAATTTTACTCTCGGTTTCCCACAGGGTGAATTCAAAGACAACCTCTCAAGAACCGGTATCGGTATCGGTGGTGAAATTCTTTTCCCCACAGCACCCGGTGTACCTGTCGAATGGGGTTTCGATCTTGCGTTTGTTAATTATGGAAATGAAACAAGAAGAGCACCTCTCAGCAACACTATCCCTGACCTGACTGTTGATGTTACCAGATCAAACAACATTGTTTTGGGACATGCTCTGATTCGTATTGCTCCACCCAGCACCCTCTTCAAGCCATATGTTGAGTTGATCGCAGGTGGTTCGTACATGTACACCCAGACTTCACTTCTTGAAAGATTTTCCGGAAAAGAAACCATATCTGATCAGAATTTCAGCGACTGGGCTTTCAGCTACGGAGGTGGTGCCGGATTGATGTTCACAGTGTACGATCAAATGGGCACAAGAGTGATGGTTGATATAAAGGCGAGATACCTCATGGGTACAAAAGCTGAATACCTCACCGAGGGTGATGTCATAATAAACACCCAAAATGCAACAGTTTCATACAACACAAGAAAATCAAAAACTGATATCCTGCTCGCTCAGATCGGTGTAAACCTTTCGTTCAGCTCGATGTTCCTCTAAAACCTTTTTAGCTATGAGCTATGAGAAGGTATGTTTAAAAAGTTAATTTAAAATAATAAGGGGCATCCTCGCTGCATATTACTAAAATTCAGTAATTTGTGTATCATTAAACAACCAACACAAACAGTCAAAAGGATGCCCAAAAT